>CAKUHM010000247.1 GCA_934655835.1 uncultured Collinsella sp.
GCTTATGGTTAAAGTGGATGTCCGCGACAATCGGCACCGGAGACTCGGCGCAGATGGTACGGAAGCCCTCAAGCGCGGCCTCGGTGGGCACGCTCACGCGCACGATATCGCAGCCCGCCTGCGCCAACGCACGCACCTGCGCAAGCGTCGTCTGGGCGTCGGCGGTATCGGTGCAGGTCATGGACTGAACCACGACCGGCGCGCCGCCACCGATCTGCACGTCGCCCACGTACACAGGGCGCGTCAGCTCGCGGGGCAAAGGATGGGATAAAGACAATCCAAACACTCCCCTACAGAATAAATCGAAGGATGTCGGAACGAAGCATATAGACAAACAGCAACGCAAAGAGCGCGATGCCCACATAGCTCACAATCGTCTGGACCTTGAGTGGCAGCTCACGACCGGCAACCTTTTGAATGATCTCGATGACCAGCTTGCCGCCATCGAGTGGTGGGATGGGCAGCAGGTTCATAAAGCCAAGCGAGAACGAAATGAGGGCGGCAAACGAAAGGAACGTGGCAGGGCCGGCAGCAGCAGCCTGTGAGGACATAACGCTAATACCCACGATCGAAGAAGACTGATCGAGAATCTCCATCGTATGCTGCGGCTGCAGTAAGCGCATCACGCCCTCCGCCGTCTGCACGACATAGGAGAAGGACAGGCGAGCCGACATGATGGGGTCCAAACGGACCACCTGCGTAGAGGCATATACGCCCAATCGCTCGTCCTCTTTGAGCGCAACCGAGGTCGAATGTTGCTTGCCGTCGCGCTCGTACTCAATGGCGATATCGTCCCTACCGGCAGCCTTCCCAATGGCATCATAAACGTCCATCCAGGTAGAGCACGATGCACCGTCGACCGAAAGAATCGCGTCGCCGGCTTGGATGCCTGCCTTGGCGGCGATTGAACCCTCGTCGACCTGACCGATCACGTTGGTATCCACCGGCACGGTGACACCCGCGATGGAATAGATGCTCATAAGAAGCAAAAAGCCCGTCAGAATATTGACGATAATGCCCGCGAGCAGCATAAAGGCACGCTTGAGAAAACCCTGGCCCAAATAGGTATGCGAACGCTCCTGTGCAAGGAACTCGGCCTCACTACACGGCAGCTCCCACACATCGCCCTCGGCAGTCGCCTGCTCGCGATCGAACCGGCGGCCGTCAAAGGTGGTATAGCCCGCCGCATCACGCGGCAGGGTCTGGTACTTGGTGGGATAGTAGCTGGGCGAAGGCTTCTCCCCTTCTTCGTACCAGGGCGCGATGGAACCCAAGCCCAGCAGCAGTGCGCAAGCCTCGAGCACTTCCTCCTCGGACAGCTCGAGCTCGACAGCAAGGTCGGCCACCGTCACGCGACCATGGCGATAGATGGCCGCCAGAACGCGATCGGCACACGAGACGTCGGTCGGGTCCATACCGCAGATGGCGGCATACCCACCCAACAGCAGCGGGGTCACGCCAAACTTGGTTCCAATGCGACGCGACGTGTAATGGATGTCAAAGCGACACGGCAGGCCCAAAAAGAACTCGGTCACGCGGACGCCGCAGGCACGCGCCGCCAAAAAGTGGCCGCCCTCATGCAAAAACACGAGGACGGAAAGCATCAGAAGGCCCCAAAAGACCGATGAGAGAACGCTCAGAACGGTATCCATAAAACGAAAAAACAATCCTTATGGGTTAGGAACGGGTTGCAGCGAGAACCTGTGCAGCCTTTGCGCGCGCCCAGGAATCGATTTCACGGAGCTGCTCAAACGAAGCGACCTCCTGCGTATCGTGGGCATCCATGCAGGACTCCACAATGCGGTCGATATCGGTAAAGCTACAGGCATCGTGCAGAAAGGCATCGACGGCGACCTCGTTGGCGGCATTGAGAACGCACGGCATGGTGCCGCCCGTCTTACCGGCGCGCTCAGCAAGCGCAAGGCAGCGGAAGGTATCCATATCGGCAGCATCAAAGGTGAGCTGACCCAGCTCGCGGAAGTCGATACGAGGTGCCGGCGTATCCCAGCGCTCAGGATACGAGAAGGCAAACTGGATGGGAATACGCATGTCGGAAGCACCGAGATGCGCCATCACGGAGCCATCGGCGAACTCGACCATGGAGTGAATCTTGGACTGACGCTGCACGACCACGTTAATGAAATCGAGGTCGCAGTTAAACAGATGCATAGCCTCGATACGCTCCAGACCCTTGTTCATAAGGGTGGCGGAGTCGATCGTGATCTTGGCGCCCATAGCCCAGGTGGGATGCGCCAGGGCATCGGCACGCGTCACGCGATCGAGCTCGTCACGCGTGCGGCCAAAGAACGGGCCACCCGAGCAGGTGAGCCAAATGCAGTGGGCTTCGCGCGGATTCTCCCCCAAATAGCACTGGTAGATGGCAGAATGCTCAGAGTCGACCGGAATAAGCTGACCTGGCTGCGCCAAAGGCATAAGCAGATCGCCGCCGACGACGAGCGACTCTTTGTTGGCCAGAGCAAGGCGCTTGTTCGAAGTCAGGGCCGCATGGCTCGCCTCGAGACCCGCCGCCCCCACAATGGCAACAAGCACGCAGTCGACATCATCGCGACATGCAAGCTCGCAGACCGCCTGCGCACCAACGCCAAGCTCGGTGCCCGCGGGCAACTCCTGCAGCACGGCGTCTTCACCATGAGCGGCATCGGCCACGGCAACCGCCGGAACCGAGAACTC
>CAKUHM010000248.1 GCA_934655835.1 uncultured Collinsella sp.
CTGCCGCCCACACGCGCGGCATCAAGGTCATCGTCGATATCGTGCCCAACCACTCATCCGACCAACATCCCTGGTTCAAAGCAGCTCTTGCCGCCGGCCCCGGATCGCCCGAGCGCGCCCGTTATATCTTCCGCGATGGTCGCGGCGAGCACGGCGAGCTGCCTCCCACCAATTGGAATGCCAACTTTGGCGGCCCCGCCTGGACGCGCGTCGCGGACGGTCAGTGGTATCTGCACATGTTTACGCCCGAGCAGCCGGACTTTGACTGGTCGTGCCCCGAGGTTCATGCGTTCTTCTGCGACGTCCTCGCGTTTTGGAGCGATCGGGGCGTTGATGGCTTCCGTATCGATGTGGCTCATGGTCTCGCCAAGGACCTCGATCGTGATGATCTCGACCGGTGGCATCTCGCCGAGGGCGACGACATGGTTGACGACGGCACCCATCCGCTGTGGGACCGCAACGAGGTCCACGAGATTTATCGCGAGTGGCGTCGCGTGTTCGACCGTTATGATCCGCCGCGCAGTGCCGTTGCCGAGGCGTGGGTGCTGCCCGAGCGCCAGTATCTCTATGCGCGCCCCAGTGAGCTCGGCCAGACGTTCAACTTTGAGTTCGCCAAGGCCACTTGGACCTATGACGACATGCACGCCGCAATCGAGGAGGGCCTAAAGGCGGCAGTCGAATCCGATTCCGCTTCGACCTGGGTGCTTTCCAACCATGACGTGCCGCGCGTGGCGACGCGCTATGCCCTGCCGCAGATCAAGGCGACGCGCTACCACCAGATCGCACTCGACTGGCTCTTGCGCGACGGGTCGTCTTATGACGAGAACCGCGAGCTCGGCGAGCGTCGTGCACGGGCGGCCCTTTTGCTCGAGCTGGCGCTTCCGGGCTCGGCATACGTGTATCAGGGTGAGGAGCTCGGCCTTTTTGAGGTGGCTGATATCCCGTGGTCTGCACTCGAAGATCCCAGTGCAACCAATACACACGGACCGAAGCGCGAGAAGGGGCGCGACGGCTGCCGTGTGCCCCTGCCGTGGGTGACGGCAGACGATCCCGCACAGGGCGGATCGTTTGGGTTCTCACCAGCGGGCGCCGATGCGGCGCCCCATCTGCCACAGCCCGCGTGGTTTTCTGACTACGCTGTGGATAGGGAAGAGGCGGATCCGGCATCGATGCTTGCGCTCTATCGCGACGCCCTTTGGCTGCGGCGCAAGTTGCGCGGGTGTGCCAACGACCTTTCGTGGCTCGATCTTGACGGGCGCACCGGCCTTGCGGATGGCGCCGAGGGTGCCGAGGGCGGCGTCATCGCCTACCGCCGTGACAACGGCTGGGCGTGTGTGACGAACTTCGGCGCAGCGCCCGTGGAGCTGCCGGCGGGCAGGGTCCTGCTTACCTCATCGCCGCTTTCTGACGGCAAGCTCGTACAGGACAGTTCGGCCTGGCTTATGCTTGGCGAGATGTAGGGGTATCTTGCTGCGAGCCCATATTTGCTTGCGTCTTCCGTGACGGCCGATGCCTTCACGAGGGCATCGTAAAACTTTTCAAAAAAAGTTCTTGCATAGGATGCGGGTATCACGTAAGATAAATTCTCGCAGGCGGACATGGCTCAGTTGGTAGAGCACAACCTTGCCAAGGTTGGGGTCGCGGGTTCGAGCCCCGTTGTCCGCTCCATTTGGGCGTTTAGCTCAGGGGGAGAGCGCTTCCCTGACACGGAAGAGGTCAGAAGTTCAAATCTTCTAACGCCCACCAAATGTTCGCAGCTCAGAGGCTATGTCCTCTGGGCTGTTTTGCTATAAGTCGACAAGGTGTGCCGCCAAAAGTCATGTAAGTGAACGCAAGAACGGTCCTGGACATCCGTCCGCCCTTGTCGGTTCTATTGAGTGGGAGCCGGTCATTTTGGACATAACAGTGCATCTCGTTGACGTTTCCGCGATTGATCCCGGCGAGACCGTTGATATGGCATCAATCGCGGACCGCTATGCCTTACGTGCCTCCAATGGGAATCTCCCGATTACGTCTCGGAGGGAAGCTGTCGGCGTGGGCTTGCTTCTTCGAGATGCCTTGGGCGTCTTCGACGACACCCAACTTGCATGTTCCGCTTTCGGCAAGATCGAGCTTGCGGATGGGGAGGCCCCCTCTATTTCCATTTCACACGGTGGGGGCGTGGCCATCCTCGCTGTTTCCGATGTTGCTCGATCGGTCGGAGGGCCTATTGGTGCGGACATCGAATCAGTTGATGAGATTGCGTCCGTTGCGGTTGAGCGTATGGCGAGTCCAAGGGAATGGGCATGGATTGACGCTGCAGCCGATTCACGGGAGCATGCCCTTCGGTTATGCCAGGTTTGGACGCGTATCGAAGCCATCCTAAAGGCGGAAGGCACCGGCTTTTCAATCGATCCTCGCAACGACGGGTTGCCGAGCGGGTGGGCTGCTTCCTCGGTTGCATTCGGTCGCTGCGTTATCTCTTGTGCGGCTCGCTCTACGCCTCGTATCGTCATCAAGGAGCACGCCTTTCGGGTAGCATAGGAGCTATTCACCAATGGGGGAGGCCACTATGTCGCTGAACGCAAAAAACGATATTTCTTCGCGAATCGAAGATGCCGTCTTTGAACTTATGGCGACAACTCCGGTGCAGTCGATTAAGGTGGCCGATGTGCTTCGCCTTGCCCATACATCCAAATCGACGTTCTA
>CAKUHM010000249.1 GCA_934655835.1 uncultured Collinsella sp.
CCGTTACAGGGCATGATGATAGTCTTGGAGTTTGGCCAGCGCTCCACAATGCGGCTGGCAAGTGCCTGGGCGCCTGCCTCATTCTCGACATGATCGATAACGACCTTGCCGCCCGTAAAACCCTCGGCTTCCATGGTGTCGATGATCTTGTTGACCATCTTCTTTTCGCCACGCGTGTGCCCGACGAGTTCGATTTTGCCGGCTTCACTCGCCGTGCCCAAAATGCGAATATTGAGCTTGTTGGCAATGACACCGGCTGCCTTAGGGATACGTCCGGCTTTGGCGAGATTTTCGTAATTGCACAAGCTGAAGAGGATTTTGCTGTTCTGCTCAAGGCTATCGAAGTATGCGCAAGCGTCCTCGAATGAGACATCCGGGTTGCTTGCAAGATAGCGGTCGAACAGCAAGAAAATGAGGTCCATTTTGCCGCCAGCTGCGCGTGAATTGACTAGATGAATCTGTCGGTCGGGCTCCTCGGCAAGAACCATATCGCGAGCCGTGGTTGCCGCGTTGTAGCTGCCCGACACGCCCTCAGAGATCGGCATGCAGATGGTCTTGTCTGCCAATTTGAAGAGCTCGGCCCACTCCCCTACGCTGGGACAAGCGCTCGAAGAGGCGTTCGTCTCCGCCTGAACAGCGCAGTTGAGCTCATGCACATCGAGCGAAAGGTCATCGACGAATTCACGCTCCCCCACTCGAATTTTGAGGGGCGCAAATGCAAAGGTGGTATGGGGTGCGGTCGGTTGCCAATCGCGGAGGTTGCAGCTTGAATCTGAGATAAGTGCCCAGCTCATAGAGGGTCCTTTCTAATTGTTCCCAAACAATTATAACCATCTTGCAGACCGATTGGGCCGCTATCTAGTATTCAAAACTAGATAGCGCCTGCACTAAAGGCAAAAGAATGGACCTCATGACTCAAAGCCACGAGGTCCATATCCGTTTGCTTTATCTGGATACTTAGTAGCGAACGAAGATATAGTTGTTGTTCATGCCGGCGGCAACCGAGCTGATGATAACACCCGTGTTGTAGTCGGAAGCATGAATCATCTGACCACCACCGATGTAAATGCCGGTGTGGTACGAGTTGACCACAACGTCACCGGGTTGCGGATCGGACACACGCGTCCAGCCCATAAAGGTACCCGTGGTGCCGAGGCGGCAATAGCGACCCGTGAGGCAATAGCTAACAAAACCAGAGCAGTCGAAACTGTTCGGGCCAATTCCGCCCCAGGAATAAGCGCAACCAAGCTTGCTGTATGCACGCGAGACAACAGAACCGCCATCGACGGACTGGCTCGGAGCAGAAGGCGTCGGAGCCGGAGCGGGCGTGGAGGGCTGCGGCGTCGGAGCAGGTGCCGGCGTAGGAGCCGGAGTGTTGCCGCCCTGGTTGTTGTTATTGCTGGTCTGGCCACCGTTGTTGGTGTTCTCGGTCGTACCGGCAGTTTCGCTGCTCACCGTGGCCTTCTCGGCAGTGCTGGCGTTAATGCCCGCCTGCAGTGCGGCGTTCGCCTCAGCCTCGGCGGCAAGCTCGGCCTGCAGCTGAGAATCCAGGGAGTTTACGACGCTCTGAGCTTCAGCCTGCTGAGCGTTAAGCTCGTCGACCTTTTTCTGCGTGGAAGCGACGTTCTTCTCCTGCTCGGCCTGCTTATCGGTGAGCTGCTGCTTAAGCTCCTTGACCTCTTGAATGGTCTGAGCCTGCTTATCGGAAACTTTGCCATAGTAGAACAGACGATTGAGCATATCGCTCAGGTCGTCAACGCCCGTCAGAACCTGAAGCAGGCTCAGACCGCCGGTCTTGTACTCGCCGGCGACATAGGTCGAGAGCTTGGCCTGACCATCGGCGATCTCCTGCTGCTTTTGCGTGATCTCGCCAGCAGTCTGATCGAGCGCCTGCGTCTGCGTGGCGAGCTCATCGTAAATCTGCTGGGTTTGGGTACCGATCTGCTCGAGCTTCGTACGAGCAGCGGCAAGGTCGGATGCGGTATCGGCGTAGGCAGGAGCCGCGAGGCCCAGGCCCAAAACACAAGCGAGGGTTGCCGTAGCAGCGCAGCGTGCCATGTTTTTGTGCGTGTTTGCTGTGCGCATGTAGCTTCCTTTCCAGTAACTAAGGGTAACGGCTACTCCACCGTCACCAGGCTAAAGAGCTCAACATCGTCGTCAGTCGGCGTGAGCTTCTCGCGCGGGTTGAGAAACGCAAGCTCAAGGATACACCCGTAGCCCACAAGCTTTGCGCCCATATCTCGCACAAGTTTACCTGTTGCCTCGACGGTTCCGCCCGTCGCGACCAAGTCGTCCAGAATCAACACGGTATCTTTAGAGGTAATGGCATCGGCATGGATTTCAATAGAGTCGGTGCCGTATTCGAGCTCGTAGCTCTGGCTCACCGTCTTGCGGGGTAGCTTGCCCGGTTTACGTGCAGGAACAAAGCCGGCACCAAGGGCCACAGCCACCGGTACGCCAACCATAAAGCCGCGAGCCTCGGGACCCACGACCTTGGTGATTCCCATGCCGGCAAAGTGCTCGGCGAGAGCATCGGTCATGGCTTTGAGCGCCTCGGGGTTGCCAAAGAGCGGCGTGATGTCTTTGAAGATGACTCCGGGCTCGGGATAGTCGGGGATGTCGACGATTTGAGATTCGAAGTCGTACATTGCATGACCTTTCAATGGGTTGCCG
>CAKUHM010000250.1 GCA_934655835.1 uncultured Collinsella sp.
GTATCACGCGGCCAACGAGCTGTAGTTGAACATCGCGGCTAGGCGGGGCGGTAGCACGGATCCGCCTCGCCCGGCTGTGTCCCGTCGGGTGTCAACCGGTGCGGGGCCTGCAAGCGCAGCAGGCCCCGCCCTTTTTGTTTTGCTCCGGTGGATGGCAATGCGCGGTAATCATGAGGAGTAAGGACGTCTGCTGCCTTGCCGATCACTCAAAATTATTGGGGGAGGGGTTAATAACTATATCCTCTATGCCAAAGGACATAAAGAGATGTCAATTTTGTTGACAAGCGAATGACGATTAGCTGCGAGTCAGCTACCAGCGTAAATAATCGATAAAGAAATGTCGTAAATTGGTGCCAAATGCCCAGATAACACCGCGTCTATTTTAATTAACTGCTTTGAGCAAACAGTAAAATGCTACTATCTAACTTGCACGTAAGAAAGCAGATTAACGGTTAAGGCTAAGAAGTGGCAGGTATGTCGGAAGCAACTAGGACTCGCACGCATGCGCCCGAGGTTAGGCAGCGCGCCGTCGAGATCCTCCAAGAGGGGGTCGGTCATCGCGCCCTCGCCGCGGAGCTTGGCATTCCCCAGGCCACGGCTCGTCAGTGGGCCCGCGCGTATGCCGTAGGCGGTGCCGACGCCGTTCTCAACGCCGGTTCGCATCATCACACCTATTCGTACGAAGTTAAGCTCGCCGTGGTCAAGGACCGCTTGGAAAACGGCTTAACGGTTCGCGAGGCCATGATCAAGCACAAGATTCCCAGCGAGTCTTCGGTCAAGGCTTGGTGCCGCCAGTACCGCGAGAGCGGTGAGTCCGCGCTGGTTGATAAGCCGCGCGGTCGCAAGCCGCGCGTTAAAAAGGCGGAATAGCGAACGGGATGGTGCGCCCACAGGGGCGCATTTTTCTTGCCGCGCCAACTTTTTGGACCGTCGTGAGCCTACTGGAACATCCTCCAAAGTGGTTAATAAACCGCGCGCAGTGGCCCGTGCGCCCGCCGTCGCGATAGGGGGAGCGTCGCCTCTCTGCTCCAAAGCGGACAGACTCCTTACCCCGTACGCCTAAAACTCCCCAGTTGACCGAAAACCCGCCGCCGCTACTCCTCAACTGAGCTATAACGTTAAACAATTGCAGCGTTTTTGCATGGGGGAGTGATGGTATGACGCTACTGTATTTCCTTACCCTGTTTCCGCTGGTACCGGCGCTGGGCATGCTGCTCGCGCGCGGTGACCGCGCCCGCGATGCGGTAGGGCTTGTAGGCTCCGGCATCATTATGGCGGTGACGGTTGTAGTCGCCGTCATGTTTTTTGGCGCGGGACCGCAGAGCTTCGGGGTGGCACCGGGCACCTCGCATGTGCTCTCGATCATCAGCTCCGTCATCGATGTCATCCTGTGCGCCATCATCCTGTACAACGCGCGTAAATATAAGAGCACGCTCACCACGGTGCTCGGCGTGGTGCAGCTGGTGGGTTCGCTCGCCTTTGCAGCTATGACGCTGCCCGCGACCGAAGCCGTCACGGCAACGCCGCTCTACCTGGACTACATGAGCGTGATCATGGTGCTTGCCGTCGGCATCGTCGGCAGCCTAATCTGCGTGTACGCCCTGGGCTACATGAAGGACTTCCAGGCCCACGACGAGCACGAGGCAGCGCTGCGCGGGCAGGCGGCGCCCGACCGACGCCCGCAGTTCCTGGCGCTTATGTTCCTGTTCCTCTCGGCCATGTTCGTCATCGTGACGAGCGACAACCTTGAGTGGCTGTTCTGTGGCTGGGAAATCACCACCGTGTGCTCGTTCCTCATGATTGGCTACACGCGCACGCCCGAGGCCATTAAAAACGCTTTCACCCAGATCATCCTCAACATGCTGGGCGGCATCGCGTTTTTGGCCGGACTCATGTACCTGCACGTTAACGGCATGCCGCTGACCATCTCGGGCATGATCGAGCTTTCCGGCGCCGGCACCGCGCAGTCCGCGCTGCTGGTGATGCCGGTCGTCCTGCTGTCGCTCGCCGCACTTACCAAGGCCGCGCAGATGCCGTTCCACACCTGGCTGCTCGGCGCCATGGTTGCCCCCACTCCCACGAGCGCCCTGCTGCACTCGTCCACCATGGTCAAGGCCGGCGTGTTCCTGATGGTCAAGCTGAGCCCGCTCTATGCCATCTATCCCGTGACCGGCTTTATGGTCACGAGTGTGGGTGCCATCACGTTTTTGCTCGCTGCCCTCATGGCCATCTCGCAGAGCAACGCCAAACGCGTGCTCGCGTACTCTACCATCTCCAACCTGGGCCTCATCAGTGCCTGCTTGGGTGTCGGTGCGCCCGAGGCCGTGTGGGCGGCCATCTTCCTAATCCTGTTCCATACGGTGGCCAAGTCGCTGCTGTTCCTGTGCGTGGGCACCGCCGAACATCATATCGGCAGCCGCAATATCGAGGACATGGACGGTATGTTCAGCCGCATGCCGCACCTGACGCGCCTGATGATGCTGGGCATTATGGGCATGTTCGTGGCGCCGTTTGGCATGCTCGTGTCCAAGTGGGGCGCCCTGGTGGCGTTTGCGCAGACCGGCAACGTGCTCATGATCATGGTGCTTGCCTTTGGCTCGGCCGCGACGTTCTTCTTCTGGGG
>CAKUHM010000251.1 GCA_934655835.1 uncultured Collinsella sp.
GCCATATCGGCGTATTCGGCGATCGCATCGTGGAACGCCTTAAAGGAGTAGACCGTCTGCTGGAATACCTTGACCACGGGGATGCCGCGTACGTATTCGGTGCCGGTCTTGTTCATCTTGACCAGCGCGCCCATGTAAGCCTTCATAAACTCGGCGCCCTTGCCGCTCATCATGGTGGCCATGGCGCAAAACGAAACGACGACCGAGATTAAGCATGCCGCGCCCAAACGCCAATCGAGGGCAAATAGCAGCACAAGCAGGCCCACGACCATGGCGGTGGCACCGGCGATATCGGGCAGCATGTGCGCGAGCAGCGTCTCGGTGGAGGCGGCACAGCCGTCTACGATACGGCGCAGCTCACCGGTGGCGTGCGTGTCAAAGTAGCCGAGCGGCAGCTTAAGCAGATGCTCGCTCGTAGCCTTGCGGATATTGGATGCGCAGCGAAACGCGGACAGGTGCGTGCACATGAGTCCCACGAAATAGACCACGATGCTTGCCAGGGCAAAACCAACAGCCCACCAACCATACATTGCGATGTCGGCGGCCTCGCTCCAGTTGGGCGCCACGGCAATCAGGTCTCGCGCAACAAGCCAGATGCACACGTACGGGCCAAAGCTCAACAGCTGCGAGAACGCCGAGAGGGCCATGCCCAAATACGTTAGGAATTTGCGGTCACCGGCATATGCAAGCAGCTCGCCGATACCGCCACCTTCCTTTTTTGATCCCTTTGCCATGAGATTCCTTTCTAACGGCTTGAGAGTTAACCGTAATGAACTTATCATTGATTGTTAGCCATGGCTCACAATCAAGCCAGGCATGGACGTTTTCGCAAAGGAAGGGGACGCTTTTGCAAATGCGGCGGGCAGCGACCGACATAACCGAGCTCTACGCACCGCAGTTTGAGCAGTTTGGCTTGGAGCTTACCGGCAAGGGCGCCGTCTTTACCGGCGAGGTGGCTAACGACCGGGCACACGGCCGCGCGTGGATCATGCCCCTCTCCCCCAGCTGCATCGTCATGGAGCATTTCATTACCCCGACGCGCGACATGCACCTGGCCGAATACACACCCGAGCCGTACGCCTGCGTAAGCGAGGTCAGCGCGCCCACGCTTACGTGCATGCCCCAGGCCGGCATAACGCCCGCGAACCTTAAGCCGCTGCGCGGACCGTGGCCCACCGATACGGTTTGCAGTTTTATTCAAGATAATTGCGGCGAAGAGCTGAGCCCGCTGTTTGCGGGGCAGCTTTATCACTCGCGCTCGGTGCTCTTTTTGCCCGGGTATTTTGATGAGCTGGAGCACCGCTATCCCACCGAGTTTGCGGGAGTCTTTGAGGCGTTTGCCGAGCCATGGCACGAAGAGGCGACGTCCGCCATCTGCCACACGCTGCGCCGGATTAACGAGGAACGCGCCCGTACCGTAGGCGGACATATCTATATGCAGGGCATCGTGGAGACCATGGTCGCCGAACTCGCATGCTCGCGTGCGGCCCACAAGCAGGCGCGGCAGGCGGCGGATACGCGAGCCAGCGTAAGCCTTGCCAACGAGGCAGCAGCGATTATTGAGCGTGCGCTCGACAAGGGTAAGCGCGTGAGCGTGAACGAGGTGGCCGAGAGGCTCTACACGAGCCGCTCCAAACTATGCGCCACCTTTAAGACCCAAACCGGCGAGTCCTTGGGCGCCTATATACGAAGACGCCGCATGGAACGAGCGCAAGACCTTTTGGCCGATAGCTCGCTCACGATAGCGCAGGTAGCAGAGCAACTAGGCTACCCCCAACAAGCCGCCTTCGCCCAAGCCTTCAAGCAACACACCGGCACCACCCCCACCACCTGGCGCTCCCAACATATATAAAAAATGAGGGCGCCATCGGCGCCCTCATTCACCAAATTCAATTCAGCCCACCTGACCCGAACGGCCGAGTCGTTGCAGAACCCGGGAGCCCCGGCAGGGCGGGTGCTTGCTCAAAATGAGTTCCCTTCAAAACAATGGGCGTGCCGACGGCACGCCCATTCACTCTATTCCTGTCAGCCCACTTGACCTGAACGGCCGAGTCGTCTGGCCGGGGAAGCCCCGAGTCGCCGGGGTGTTTGCTCCAAATGAGTTCCGCATGCAAAGAAGGCCACTAAATGTGGCCTTCGTCTTGCATAGGACTGTTTGAAATTTGGAGGAAACACCCCGGCGGCTCGGGGCTTCCCCGGCCTCGCGGCTACGAGAGCGACGTTCTCAGCAACTCGTTGAAGAGCTTCGGGTTGCCCTTGCCGCGGCTTGCCTTCATGCACTGGCCCACCAAAAAGCCGATGACCTTCTGGTTGCCATCGCGGTACTGCTGCGCCTGCTCGGCACAGTTTGCCAGCACCTCGTCCACAATCGGCTGCAGCGCACCGGCATCGCTCACCTGACGCATGCCGCGCTCGTCGACGATCTTGTTGGGGTCGTCGCCGGTCTGGGCCATGGCCTCAAAGACCTCGTGCGCCTGGTTGGAGCTGATGGCATCGGTCGCCAGCAACTTGGCAAGCGCTGCTACCTGAGCCGGCGCGATGCCGGACTCGGTCAGCGAGACGCCTGCGCCCTTAAGGTAAGCGATCATCTCGTTCACCAGCAGGTTCGCGACCGTCTGGGCC
>CAKUHM010000252.1 GCA_934655835.1 uncultured Collinsella sp.
TCGAACCGGGTTGCGTCGCCTTCGGGGCGCTCTCCCGAGACCAGCAATACGTAGGCGTCTTGGTTTTCTCTCCCGTCTGTATATTCCACCACGTCGAAGTCGTAATCGAATATGCCGTTGCGCTCCACGTCGCCCTCGCCAAACCCAAGGGGGAAGTCGACCGGCATAGGTGCGGACCACGCGCCGTTTGCCTTCGTGTGTACCACCAGGCGCGAACGGCCATCCTCGCCGTAGCGCACCGAAGCGATACGGAACAGGCATTCCACGCCGGCGATCTCCGCAAACTTCATGTGGGCTTCGCTGAGCACGCCGGTGAAGAGTACGTTGTCGCTCGAGGGCTTTATACCGCCGCGCTCGTCCTCCGACACGCCGGCAGAATTGGCGTTCAGGTCCGCAGCGGCGTTCATCGCCTGGCCGATGTAGGTGTACTTATACATCGGTGCGGCATTTTCGTCATCCTCCATCAGGGTATGGACGAAATGTTCGACCTGTCCCGTGTCGTCGCTCTCCGCGTCTGCCTCGAGCTCAATGCGCGTGGCCGCCCGGTCCCAATCGCGTACGGTAGGCGCGACGTTTATCGCGGTGGCTGCAACCTCGGCGCGCTTGAGCAGCTCGGAATTGGTGACAATGGTGGCCGACGCGATAAACTGCGACACGCCGCCCGACTCGGCATTGCCGGCCGCGCCAAAGCAGGCATCCAGCGTATAAGGCGTATCTCCACCCAAGGCCAGCTCAGAGCGCTGGAGTACATACTGGTCGCCGTTGTTCACCGACATATTCCACGAATCGAGGAGCGTGGGCCACGACCCCGACCAGGCCTTGGTGGTCCATTTGAACATGACAAACTGGAGTATCACGTCGACGTCGACGTCTGCGCCCACGCGCAGTCGCGGAAGCTGGTGGCCGTCCGCCTTCTCGTACCCAATGAACAGTGTGAGGGATGCAGCACCGCGCACGGCGGACGAGGCGACGCCTGCAACGCCGGCTCCAAAGGTGACGGCAAGCCCGATCTGGATGGTGAATGATCCCGACGTATTGGAATAGTCGAGCGAAATGTTTTTGAAGAACGCCGCACCGCTGCCGTGCGTGTGGGCGCCTACCGCGAGCGCCAGCTTTGCCAGCACCCAAGGATTGACGTTTAGGAAAAACGGCACCGGGCCCAAGGTGAACTGCTCGGTCCAGTTGAGGTCGGTTCTTACCTGGAAGAGGGCCTTAATATTGCCGTAGGCGGGGTCGTTGTTGTTGCCCCAGGTTTTGCCTACCCAATCGTAGGCGAGCGAACCGTACAGCTGTGTGGCGATATCCATCGTGAACAGCAGCGTGCAATGGTGGCGAAGGAGCTTGGTGTTTCTTGGATCGGTGCCCGAACCGGCACTCATACTCTTGTACTGATTCCACTTCCCCTCCATCTCGTCGAGGTAGCGGTTTGCCTGCTTGGCGCCCGACTCGCGCGGCGACTTCTTCCAGTACTCCGGATCAGGGTTGCCCGAATCGTTCATGTAGCTGGCCGGTTTGTATCCGCCGCCAAACAGTACGTACCCGGCAAACGAGAAATCGAAGAGAATCGGAAACGTGGGCATCCAGCAGGTGAACTTGTTGCCGCCGATGCCGGGGAACGCCGCGGGGAAATCAAACGGAGTGATCTCTTGATCCATGGTGGTGGGAATGATGGTGGTCGAGCCCGATTCCGCCTTTGCGGCCGGCGCGGTGGCGACGGCCATGGGGGAGGAGAGCGTGTAGGTTTTGCCCTGATAGTCGAGGATAAAGCGCAGCTTGCACCCTTCTTCCAGAAGGCCCGATGCCGCATCGAGGAACTTGTCTTCGAGCGTGAACGTCGCCAGATTATCCGCACCCGTTGCGCTGGCCTTGACCTGGCCAATCTGCGTGACGGTTTCGGGTGAGCCGCCCGCGGCAGGCGTCACTTTGTTGATGCGCAGCGTCGCCTGCCCACCCTGCGGCAGATGGGCCTGTACAGTGAAGGCGTGCGTGTCGGGCTGCGCATTTGTTGCATCGTCTTTGGGCATCGCCATGAATGTGGCGTCGGCGTACTGGATGTCCCATTCGTCAAACGTGAGCTGGCGAAAGTACGGCTCACCGTCGGAGAGCGGACGCGTGGGCGCGGTAATGGCGGTGCCGCCCTGGATGCGCGCGAGGGGGATCTCGACATCGCGGTAGCCTGGCATGCTGATGGAGATGCCGCCGTTAAAGTCGTACGCGTCGAGAAGCGTTGCCTCGTCCACGTAGCCTTCCGAAAGCGGGGCAACCTCAAAGATGGCTGTGCCCTCGTCATCAGTTGTGGCGGTGAGCTGCTTGCCTGCGGCATAGCGCGACGTTAGTGTGACCTGGGCACCCGTGATGGGCGTATTCTTGTTGGCGACGTCGACCACGACCACGCCGAACATGGTGCGCGAGAGAACGAGCACCTTGAAGGGGTCTTCTTCGTCGGCATAGGCTTCGGTGGGCGCGAACGGTAATATGAAGGCGTTTGCGCTTCCCGGCACGTGCGGCAACATAATGCTCGCTAGCGAGGACGCTCCGGCAACAAGTAACGAACGGCGATCAAGCATCTTGGGCTCCCATCCCGCAAATATCGGTGGAAATAATCAAATTATGCGAGAAG
>CAKUHM010000253.1 GCA_934655835.1 uncultured Collinsella sp.
TCCTCGGTCTCGCCGGAGCGGTGGCTCACGATGCAGGCGTAACCGGCCTCCTTGGCGGTCTCGATGGCCTCGAGCGACTCGGTGAGCGTACCGATCTGGTTGACCTTGACCAGGATCGCGTTGGCGGCACCCAGCTCGATGCCCTTCTTGAGGCGCTCGGTGTTGGTGACGAACAGGTCGTCGCCCACCAGCTGCACCTTGTTGCCAATGCGGCGAGTCAACTCGACCCAACCGTCCCAGTCCTCCTCGGCCATACCGTCCTCGATGGAGATGATGGGATAGGTGTCGACAAGCTTCTCCCAGTAATCGACCATCTGGGCACTCGTGTACTCCACGCCCTCGCCCTTGAGCTCGTACATGCCGGTCTCGGCGTTGTAGAACTCGGTCGAGGCCGGGTCCATGGCGTACATGAAGTCGACGCCGGGCTTAAAGCCGGCCTTCTCCACGGCCTTGGTGATGTACTCGAACGGCTCGGCATTGGTCTTGAGGTTGGGCGCGAAGCCGCCCTCGTCGCCCACGCCGCCGCCCAGGCCGGCCTCGTGCAGCACGCCCTTGAGGGTGTGGTAGACCTCGGCGCACCAGCGCAGACCCTCGGCAAAGCTCGGGGCGCCCACCGGCATGATCATGAACTCCTGGAAGTCCACGTTGTTGTCGGCATGCACGCCGCCGTTGAGGATGTTCATCATAGGCGTGGGCAGCAGATGGGCGTTGACACCGCCCAGGTACTGGTACAGCGACAGGCCAGCCGACTCGGCAGCGGCGCGGGCGACGGCCAGCGACACGCCCAGGATGGCATTGGCGCCGAGCTTGGTCTTGTTGGGGGTACCGTCCGCGGCGATCAGCGCGGCATCGACGGCGCGCTGATCGAAGGCATCGAGGCCCACGACGGCATCGGCGCACTCGTTGTTGACGTGCTCGACGGCCTGAGAGACGCCCTTGCCCAGATAGCGGCCCTTGTCGCCATCGCGCAGCTCGCAGGCCTCAAAGGCGCCGGTCGAAGCGCCCGAAGGCACCATCGCGCGGCCAAAGCTGCCGTCCTCGAGCACGACCTCGACCTCGACGGTGGGGTTGCCGCGGCTGTCGAGCACCTCGCGACCGTAGACGTCCAAAATATCACTCATGTTGTCTCCCTCTCACTTGGAAACGTAGTTGATGCAAGCGACTGGCCGACCGTGCACCATCGGTGTGCCTCCGTAAGTTAGCCATGTCGCACTTTTTGCATTATGCCCTAAGTTAGCCGAGGGATACAATTATTTTTCGAAAAAATTAGCGGGAACGATGAGGCTCGTCAGCCCGTCGTTCCCGCAGTCTTACTCCTCCGCCTTCGCGGCATCCCAGAGGTCGTTGAGACCGTGGGTCGAAAGCTCGGCAAGATCCACATGGGCGCCGGCGGCCATCTGCTCCATCGCGGCCCAGCGGCGGCGGAACTTTGCCGTGCTGGCGCGCAGGGCGCTCTCGGCGTCGATCCCCTCCTTGCGCGCGACGTTAACCAGGGCAAAGAGCAGGTCGCCAAACTCCATCTCGCGCTCGGGCGAGCCGGGCTCCTCGGCCTCAAACTCGGCACGCTCCTCGGCGACCTCGTTCCACACGTCCTGGACCGTCTCCCACTCAAAGCCCACGGCCGCTGCCTTGCGCGACACCTTCTGCGCCTGCATCAGCGCCGGCAAATGCGTGGGTACGCCGTCGAGCAGGCCCTCGGGCAACGCCTCGCCTGCTGCCACGGCCTTGTCCTTGGCAGCCTTCTCGGCCAGCTTGACCTCGTCCCAGATCTTGAGCACCTCGTCGGAACTCTCGGCATCCGCATCGCCAAACACATGCGGGTGGCGGCGAATGAGCTTGGCGTCGATATCGCGCGCCACGTCGGCCAGCGTAAACTCGCCGGCGTCTGCCGCGATCTGTGCGTGCAGCACCACCTGCATGAGCACGTCGCCGAGCTCCTCGCGCAGGTGCGCCGCGTCATCGGCCTCAATACAGTCGAGCGCCTCGTAGGCTTCCTCGATCATGTTCTTGCCAATGCTCTGATGCGTCTGCTCGCGGTCCCACGGGCAGCCGTCGGGCTGACGCAGGCGCCAGATAGTCTGCACCAGATGCTGCAGCTCGGCCGACGCGTCGACCAGCGTCGACAGATCGCGCGAGCCCTCGGCATTTTGCTGAGCCATGTGCTGCGCCATGGTTACCCCTCCTCCAGGATCACATGGCGAAACGCGCCGCCCTCGTAGATGCCGTAGCTGTGCGTGCCGTCCTTGGGGATGCTCACGCTGCCGGGGTTGAAGAGCCACAGGCCCGGGTGCGCCTCGCTCGCCTCGTTGACCTTGATGTGCGTGTGGCCGTAGACGAGCGCGGAGCCCTCGGGCAGCGTGGGCGCGTGGTCGACGCTGTTGTGCATGCCGGCGCCAAAGACGTGGCCGTGCGTCAGGAACAGCTCGCGGCCGGCCTCGTCGAACAGCGTGGCGTAGTCGGCCATGACGGGAAAGTCGAGGACCATCTGGTCGACCTCGGCGTCACAGTTACCGCGCACCGCGATGATGCGGTCGGCCAGGGCGTTGAGCAGCGGAATCACGCGCTTGGGGGCGTAATCGCGCGGCAGGTCGTTGCGCGG
>CAKUHM010000254.1 GCA_934655835.1 uncultured Collinsella sp.
AACGAGAAGAAAGGCTGATGCACGATGACTACTCAGGAACAGGTTAAGGACGTCGTATCCCAGGTTTTGGCTGACAAGGCAGACAAGGGCGGCATCAAGCGCGTCGTGTGGATCGGCGCCGGCGGATCCAACGGCGGCAACTATCCTGCCCAGTACTTTATGGAGCACGAGGCCACGCAGGTCGTGAGCTCCAGCTACACCAGCAACGAGTTCGTGCACGCCACCCCGGCCTACGTCAACGAGAACACCCTGGCCGTCGTCGTCTCCATGCGCGGCACCAAGGAGACCATCGTCGCCGCCCAGGTCGCCAAGGATCACGGCGCCAGCACCATCGCCATCTATGTTGACGAGTCCGGCCTCACCGAGGTCTGCGACTACAAGGTCCAGTACGATAGCCTGGCCGTCGACGAGTCCTGCATGGGCCGCACCAACTCCGCCGTCGTGACCATGATCGCCATGGAGCTCACGCAGCAGACCGAGGGCTATGCCGAGTACGAGACCGCCATGGCCGCCTTCAACCTGGTCGATCCCATCTATCGCAAGGCCGTTGAGTACACCCGTCCGCTCGCCGCTAAGTGGGCCGAGCAGAACGCCGACAAGCCCTGCATCAACGTCATGGCTCAGGGCCCGCTCTTTGGTGCCGCCTATGTCTTTAGCATCTGCAACGTTCAGGAGATGCTGCAGATTGATTCCTGCACCATCAACACCTGCGACTTCTTCCACGGCCCCTTTGAGATCCTGGACAAGCGCACCTCGCTGTTCCAGCTCATCAGCGTCGGCCGCAGCCGCTGCAACGACGAGCGCGGCATCCGCTTCGTCAATCAGTACGGTGGCGAGCGCGTCTATCAGCTCGACGCAAAGGAACTCGGCCTCAACGACATCAAGGACAGCGTGAGCGAGTACTTCAACCACCTGATCTTCGCCCCGATCCTCAACAACGTCTACATGCGTGCACTTTCCGCCGTCACCCACAAGGACTACATGACGCGCCGCTACATGTGGAAGCTGGACTATTAGTTCCGCCGTTCTACCGAACGGCGGACCGGCCGACGCTGCGCGCCCGGCATTTGGCCAATCTGCCGTTCAATTTCAAAGGCGCGACCAGAAGGTCAGCGCCTTTTCATTTCACGGCACCTTGGCTCAAATGACGGGCGCTCGCTGGCATTGCCAAAACATCGGCGTTTCCGCAGCTGTCAAGGCTTTGGTGCATTGGGGACAGGTTACTTTGCACCAAGTTGGTGCATATAAACCTGACCCCCTTGCACCAATGATTTTCCGTTCGCGGATTTCTGTCTTGATAAATGTATATAACGACTATAACGTAGTATGAAACATATTGGTAACAAAGCCAAGGAGGCTACGTTGAAGAGAAGCAATCTGGGCTATGCGCTGGTGCTGATCGCCGCGCTCATGTGGGGCACCATTGGAATCTACGTCAACGGCATCTCGGCCATGGGCATTACGTCCCAAAGCATGGCGGCCTTCCGTCTGCTGGTCGGCGCTCTTATCCTGGCGCCCGTGCTGGCGTTTATGGGTTGCCGCCCGGGCGAGGGGACCACGACGGCCCCGGGTCCGCTGGCCCTGTTTAAGGCGAGCCCCAAAGAGCTCATCCCCTGCGCGCTTGTCGGCATTATCGGCCTTGCCACCGCCAACACACTCTATTACGAGTGCATGCGCGAGGTGGGCATGTCCACGGCGTCGGTTTTGCTCTACACCTCGCCGGTCTTTGGCTGCATCCTGGGCCGCATGCTCTATAAAGAGCGCGTCACGTCGGTCAAGCTCGTGGCGATCGCCTGTAACATCCTGGGCTGCGTGCTCGCGGTGACAAACGGCGATCTGTCCGGTTTCCATTTCTCGGTTTGGGGCGTCACCTCGGGCGTCGTCGCCGGATTGTGCGGCGCGCTGCTTGCGGTGTTCAGCCGCATAGCGACCAAAACCGTGCACCCGCTGGCTGTCACCTTTTGGGGCTTCGTCTTTGGCGGCGCGGTTATGGCGGCCATCACGGCCCCGTGGCCCGATATGGCGGCTGCTATGTCGCCGCAGCTTATCTTGTTGTTCGCGGGCTTTGGCCTGATTCCCACGGCCGTCGCCTACATCCTGTATATGCAAGGCCTGTCCATGGGGCTCGAGACGTCGAAGGTCCCGGTCGTGATGTCGTTCGAGACGGTGGTTACCGTGCTGCTGGGCATCGGCATCTATGCCGAGTCCGCCGGCGCGATCAAGGTCCTGGGCATCGTGTTGGTGCTCACGTCCATCTTGATCATGAACACCGACTTCTCCAGGCTGCGCAACGGCGTCATTGTGAAACGTATTGTCGAGAGTATGACCTTTAAGCCCAACGCGTGGTGGACGGAAAAATCGCAGGACATGGATCTGTTTACCGAGCGCACGGGCATTACGCTGCAGACCAATGTTCAGGAAAGCCCCTGGTACTTCGTGCGATAGGGGCCAATGCCGAGGCCTGGATCGCGGCGTATCCAGCCAAGGCTCGCTAACCAACACCAACGTTTCGAGTACGTTAAACCCGTCAACGGTCGATTTTCACCCGCGAACGGTCTTTATACTAATTAGCAATATA
>CAKUHM010000255.1 GCA_934655835.1 uncultured Collinsella sp.
CCGCCGCCGTGGCAATAGAAATCGATAGTCGCCAGGCCTTACGCCTTAAGCGTAAGCACCGCGCCAAAGGCGGTCGGGCCGCAGTGGCTCGAGATGACGCCGCCGACCTGAGTCCATGTAATGTCCTTAAAGCCCAGGTCATGCGCATAGACTTCCATGTCGTCGCGCAGCTCCTCGGAAAGGCCCACTGAATACGCCAAACCAATGTGCGAGTAATCAATATCGCCCTTCGCAACCATGTGGTCAATAAAGGCACGGGCGCATTTGAGCATAGAGCCGCGGAACTTCTTGGTCGCCACGAATTTGCCACCCGTTACCTCAATGCAGGGCTTAATCTTGAGCAGATGGGCACCGAGGAATGCCACGTTGGACAAACGACCGCCGGCCTTAAGGAAGGCGAGATCGGTGGGGACAAAGCCCAACAGCACGCGGTCCATAACGGAATTGGTAAAGGCGAAAATCTCGTCGACGGTGGCATCCGGATGGGCTTCGATATACTTGGCGGTCTCAACGGCGACAAGCGACTGGCCCACCGACACAAAGCGCGTATCCATGGAGAAGACGTAATCGCGGCCCTTTGCCGCAATCTTCGACGACTGATGCGAGCAGGTCGTAACCTCGGAATACGCAAGATGCAAAATGGTCGCATCGGGCCGCTCGGCGTGGATGCGGTCGTACACATGCGCAAAATCCGCCGGCGAGCAACCGCTGGTCTTGGGCATCACACCAAACTCGTTGCAGCGCGAGTAAATCTCAAGCGGGTCGATCGATCCGTCTTCGACGGTCTCGTCGCCAATCGTGACATGCATGGGCACGCGCACGATGCCATAGCGCTCGCAGAGCTCCGGCGTCACATCCGACCCAGACTCAACCACGATTACGTACTTGCCCATTATCATCACAACCCATCTCGACGTTGGCTTTTGAATATGTGACGCACGTCCGCCGTCCTGCTGCAGAACGGCCTCCAAGCGCCAAAGAGACGCCGCCCCTTGCACACAACAAAGGACAGCGTCTCCCTGGAAAACTCCGTGCTTATCTGAGATTCTACACGGTTTATTAAGGAGTGTTACTTATTCCGCAAACGGTAGCTATACGCGATAAACGGTAGCCACCAAGAAAGCCCATGTATCCAAAACGCCACGGTCTTTCATAATGCAGCTAGCGAGCCAGACGGTAAAGCTCCATCGAGACGTCACCCTCAGCGCGCAGCTGCATCACCGGTGTTGCGGACGAATAGGTGCGACTCGTAAGCGCAACCTCGCCGTCGTTGACAAATACCTCGATCATCGTGGTATCCGAAAGGACTCGCAAGTCGCAAAGCTCGTCGAGCTCAACCGACCTCTCGTCGCGCCCATGGCTCTCATCGCCCATATCGAGCGTGAGCATTCCATTGGCATAGCGCACGACAACGCCCTCACGAACTTCCAACTCGACAGATTTCGCCCCCTGGCACGACACGACGGCATCAAACAGCCTGCCGGGGCAGTCGACGGTCTCGCCGGCGGCCACCGAAACACACTCCTTGCGCAGTTGCTCGATCTCGCGCACGGGCCACTGGTGGAGCTTGCCGTCGCGCATATTCAACACCCTCGGCACGGTAAGCGCGCACTGCCATCCGCGTTCCACCGTCGGGTTTTGAACCGTTGCATCGGGACAGCCCGCCCAACCGATCATAATCCGTCGGCCATCGGCATCTGCAAATGATTGAGGGGCATAGAAGTCAAAACCTGCATCGACCATCTGGGGCTTGCCCGATTCGACAATGGCAAAGCAAGGCTTTTCCCAATCGGCCTTGATGCGGAACCACACGCACTGGTGCGGGTTTCGGTAACGCCAACCATCAGCGGGCACGCCCTGTGGGCAGCAAACGAGGATTAACTCGCCATCGAGCTCAAACAGATCCGGGCACTCCCACATAAAACCGAACTTCTCGCCGAGTTCAATACGCGTCGCATATTGCCAGCACTCAAGATCGCGCGAGGTATAGACAAGCACACAGCCACGGTCGTCTTTCGTACGAGCGCCCAGAACCATGTAGTAGATACCGTCGTGTTCAAGGATTTTGGGGTCGCGTACGTGCGTACCGATATCGTCGGGGTAATCGACCGGCCCAACAGCCATGCGCTTCTCGCCCAATTCGTCGGGATTCTCGGCAACCATATGAATTTGGTTTTGCTCGCGGCCCGTCAACACGTAGTCGTAATCATCGCGGTCAAAATGCTTGACGTTACCGGTATAGAAGTAGTGAATCTTGCCGTCGTGTACAAAGGCAGAACCAGAATACGCTCCGCTCGAATCCAAATCAGAATCGGGGAACAGCACAGGGCCACGATTCTCGTACGTCACAAAATCCTTTGTCGTCAGATGGTTCCAAAGCACTGGACCGCCATGCGCAGCATCGAACGGATCGTATTGATGATAGATGTGATACGTATCACCAATCTGAACCAAACCGTTGGGGTCGTTGAGCCAGCCAAGCTCAGGCTCCACATGGAACAGGAGCCTATCGGGGTCGGACGCGATGCGGCCCGCCGTCTCATCCTGTCCAGCTCGCCAC
>CAKUHM010000256.1 GCA_934655835.1 uncultured Collinsella sp.
CCCATGACCTATGGCGACGTGTTCCTTGAGAACGAACGCGAGTTCAGTGCTTATAACTTTGAGGTCGCCAACGTCGAGATGATGCGTCAGAAGTTTGACGACTACGAGGCCGAGTGCCATTCCTGCCTGGAGCGCAAGCTGCCGCTGCCCGCATACGACTGCGTCATGAAGTGCAGTCACGCCTTTAACCTGCTCGATGCCCGCGGCGCCCTGTCCGCGGTCGAGCGTGCCAACTACATCCTGCGCGTCCGCGCCGTCGCCAAGGCGTGCTGCGAGGCCTACATGGCCGAGGTCGCCGGAGTGAACGAGAATGCCGACCAGGAAGGCGAGGTGGCGTAAGCCATGGCAGACGCTAAGGATTTCCTGTTTGAGATCGGTACGGAGGAAATGCCCTCCGCGCCGCTGAACAATGCCGTCAAGCAGCTTGGCACCATGATCGCCAAGGGTTTAGACGATGCTGGCCTGGCCCACGGCGAGGTCCGTGTGATTTCGAGCCCGCGTCGCCTGGCTGCGCTCGTGGCCAATGTCGCCACTGCGACCGATGAGGTCCACGAGGTTAAGCGCGGCCCCGCGGCCAACATCGCGTTCAACGCTGACGGTAACGCCACTAAGGCCGCCCAGGGCTTTGCCCGCAAGTGTGGTGTGGCTGCCGAGGATCTGGTCTGTCGCGAGGACACCGACGGCCGCGAGTACGTCTTTGCCGAGAAGAATATTCCTTCCGCACCGGCTACGCCGATTCTGACCGCTCTGTGCGAGAAGACCATCGCCGGCCTGCAGTGGCCCAACTACCGCTCTCAGCGCTGGGGTCACGAGCACGCCACCTTCGTGCGCCCGGTCCGTTGGATCTGCTGCCTTCTGGGCGAGGATGTTGTGCCTGTGTCGTTTGCCGACGTGACGAGCGGCAACACCACGCGCGGCCATCGCGTGCTCGGCCCCGGTGACCACGTTGTCGCCAGCCCCGCCGCCTACGAGCAGGTGCTCGAGGATGCCGGCGTGCTTTCTGCCGAGCGCCGTCGCGAGGCGATTCTCGCCGGTATCGCCGAGGTCGAGGCCGCTCGCCCCGGCTGCCATGTCGATACGCCCAAGAAGGTCTTTGAGGAGGTCATCAACCTTTGCGAGTGGCCGACGGTGCTCGTCGGTACCTTCGACGAGGAGTTCCTCAAGGTCCCGCACGAGATTATCTGCGAGTCCATGCTCACCAACCAGCGCTACTTCCCGATCTATGACGGCGAAGGCAAGCTCACGCGTGAGTTCGTGGTCGTTTCCAACAGCAAGCCCGAGAATGCCGAGCGCGTGATCGACGGCAACGAGCGCGTCGTGCGCGCCCGTCTGGACGACGCTAAGTTCTTCTACGAGGAGGACCTGAAGATCTCCCTCGACGAGTTCCGCGAGCGTCTGGCCAAGGTTGCCTTCCAGGAGAAGCTCGGCAGCGTGCTCGCCAAGTCCGAGCGCATCGAGCAGCTCGCGCTCGCTATTGCCCGCGAGGCTCATCTGGGCGCCCATCTTGCCGCCGACGCTGCTCGCGCCGCGCACCTGTGCAAGGCGGACCTGGTGTCCAACGCCGTCGTCGAGTTCACGAGCCAGCAGGGCGTGATGGGCGGTTACTACGCCACCGCGATGGGGGAGAACGACGAGGTCGCTCATGCTATTCGCGATCACTATCGTCCCCGCTTTGCCGGTGACGAGCTGCCCGAGGGCACCGCTGGTTGCATCGTGGCCTGCGCCGACAAGCTCGATACCATCGCCGGTATCTTTGCCATCGGCGAGCCCCCGACCGGCTCCTCCGACCCCTACGCGCTGCGTCGTGCCGCTATCGGCATTATTAACATCCTGCGCGACCGTCTGCCGATCGACCCCACGTCGCTCATCGACTTTGCCCTCGAGCTCTACAGTGAGCAGGGCATTGAGTTCGACGCCGTCGAGGTCGCCCAGCAGGTTCGTGACTTTTTCCATGGCCGCCTGGTGAGCATGGCCCGCGATGAGAAGATTCCGGCCGATACCGTTGCCGCCGTCTCCGCGGTGCATATTATCGCCCCGTCCGTCTTCTTCGCCCGCTGCGCCGCCCTCGACGAGGCCCGCAAGAACGACGCTGAGACGTTCGACAACCTGGCGACCGCCTATGCCCGTGCCGCGCATATCTCCAAGCCCGAGCTGGGCGCGGAGTACGACCGCAGCCTGATGGGCGAGGTTGAGCTTGCGCTTGCCGACGCCTCCGAGGCCGCTCAGACCGCCGTCGACGCCGCTCTCGCCGCCGAGGATTACCCCGCCGCGTTTGCTGCCCTGGCCGCCTTGCGCGCGCCCATCGACCGCTTCTTCGACGAGGTTATGGTCATGGACAAGGACGAGCAGCTCCGCGATAATCGCCTTAAGCTGCTCAACCGCTTCGAGGCCGTTTTCTCCGGCATCGCCAACATCGGTGAGCTTGCCCGCAAAAAGTAAGCCAGCCTGCGCATAAGCGCAAAAGGAGCCCCGCATGGATTGCCCGGTCACCGCTCGTCCCACCGTCATCGTTATCTCCGACTCGCTCGG
>CAKUHM010000257.1 GCA_934655835.1 uncultured Collinsella sp.
GTGGACGGGCTTATCCATTCGAGCTCGATTCCGCTGCTTGTCGCTGCAATCGCCTTTTCAATCTGGGGCGTGCTGGTTTACCTGCGCTGTTTGGATTACGTATTGCGCCGGCGCCTCCTTGCCGTTGCCACTATCTGCGCCCTGTGGATGATCGAGGTCATCCTCAAGTACAAGTCGTTCACTCCGTTCTATGCCACCGTGCTGTGGTACCTGTACTACGTGCCCATGACGCTCGTTCCGCTGCTCTACCAGCTCTGCGGCCTGCGCCTTGCGGGCCTGGAGCAACATCGTGCGGGCCGCCGCTATCGCAGCATCCTGTGGATCGTGGCCATCCTGCTCATCGGATTTGTGCTCACCAACGATTTCCACCGGCAGGTCTTTCATTTCGATCACTCGAGTGAAACTTGGAGCAACGACTACACGTACGGCTGGGGCTATTTCGCTGTCTTGGTGTGGACTGCCTTTAACTTTGTTACCTTCTTCATTTTGGTGGGTCGGTCCTCGTCCTATCGTATCCAGCGCTTTTCGGGCACGGCGGCACTCGTGCTGCTGGGCGGCGCGTTCTTTGCCGTCTCATACGCCCTGCGCGTGCCTTGGGCGTGGAAACTCAACTTTTCGCTCGTCTACTGCGTGCTGTGCGTGGTGACAATGGAGATCTGCCTCGATTGCGGCGTCATCCCGTCGTATCACGATATCGCCGGCATCTTCGACACGCTGCCGCTCGACCTCAAAGTTCTAACGCGCGACCTGCAGGAAGTCTATGCCACACCGGTGTCAAAGCCAATGCCGGCGGGCGTGTGCGAAGAGCTGTGGGCCCAGGAACACGGGCATGCCCATGCCTTTGCCGTGGCGTCCGATCCCGATGTGATGTACCGAGCCTTTCCACTGCTGGGCGGATCGGCCCTGCTTGCTCAGGACGTATCGGAGGTCAACGAACTCAACCGCGAGCTGGCGCATCGGCGTATGGAACTGCAGCGCCAAAATGAGCTGCTCACGGCCGACTACGATCTTAAGACGCATCTGGCAGATCAAGAGGCCGAGACCTTGCTAGTCCAAGACGTGGACCAGGCGCTTGCCCGCGCGTTCGAAGAGATGTACGACCTGCTGAGCTCGCTGCCACCGTTGACCGACGAGGCGTCTTCACACGAGCGTTACCGCATGCTGCAGCGCGCCAAGATGCTCGTCGCCTATTGCAAGCGCAAAGGGTCGCTCACGTTGGCGCAGCACGGGGAGAGCGGTTTTGATCGCGACCGCATTCAACTCATTGCCAATGAGCTCGCAAGCGACCTGCGCACCATCGATGTCGATTGCGCTTCGATTATCGCCATACGGCGCCCGATGCACGCCAGTACGGTAAGCGCCCTGTACGACTGCGTGTATGACTTTGCGTTTTTTGCCTACACCACCGACCATCCGGCGCTTATGTATCACTTGGGCGACCATGACCGGTGCAGTGTCGAGCTGCGCGCCACGCTTTTTTCCAACGATGATGAAGATCTTTCGCAGACGCCCGCTGCGCAAGAGCTCGAAAGCGCTCTGCAAGGGCGCAACGTGGCATACCGCCTTGAGGGCGAGCCCGGCCAGCTGCGCATGATCGTATTGATGCCGCGGGCAGGTGAGTGACGATGCAGATTCCGCTTATCCTTCCCCAAATCGTTGCGCTCGATGTTGTCTTTGCCCTGGCTGCGTGTCTGCAGATGATCCACGTCCCGCTCATCGCATCGCGCCGCTCATCCTATAACCGTAAGGTGATTTGCGCCTACGAGACGAGCCTTGTGCTGCACTTGATTATCTCGGCCGTCATCTTGTTCGCGTTGTCTGGCTCGTATTTGGTGGCGCCGCCTCACGTCGCCGCCGAGGCGGCGGGCGCGCTGCTATGGCTCAACGCTGCGATTGCCGTCTATGGCGTGGTCCTTATGGTGCATTATCGTCGTCCCGTCATGATGGTTGAGCTGCTGCTCGTTGCCGCCGTGACGCCGCCAGTGGTTTATGCCATGGGCCCGGCATGGACCGCGGTCCTTATCGCGGAGGGCGCGTTCTTCCTGTTCCGCTCCGTCGCGGCGCTTTTGATGGATGTGCGCAACCGCCAGGAGGACATCACGGCGTTCTCGACGATCGAGACTATCAACGTGATTCCCGTGGGCATTCTGTATCTGGATTCGAAGGGCCGCCCGTTGCTCATGAACCGCTGCATGCGCAAGAACCTCGTGGAGCTTCACATGCCCACCGACCTGGGCGATATGAGTGGCACGTGGAATGGCCTTCGCAAACTCAGCGCGCAGATGCCCGAGAGCAGCAAAGACCGCGTTCGAATCGACCTGGACCGCTTTGGTGAGGCGCGTGCGGTGATCGAGATTTCTTCCGCCGAGATTCGCCTATTTGTGCGCGACGATGTTATGGTTTCGGGTCGTTCGTTCGAACGTATTATTGGCTTGGACGTGACGGAGTACGCGCATGCTCACGATCGTTTGGCGCAAGCCAACCACCTGCTTGAGCTCGCGGGTCAAGAGCTCCAGGCCCA
>CAKUHM010000258.1 GCA_934655835.1 uncultured Collinsella sp.
AGCTCATGAAGGCGTTCATCTTTGCCGTGACGCAGCAGGAGGAACTGCCCGCGACCATGCTGTTCTACAACGGCGGCGCCAAGCTCACCGTAGAGGGCTCGCCGGTGCTCGACGACCTTAAGGAGCTGGCCGAGCAGGGTGTCGAGATTCTCACCTGCGGCACCTGCCTCGATCACTTTGGCATTAAGGACCAGCTCGCGGTGGGCGAGGTCACCAACATGTATGTGATCGTGGAGAAGATGGAGCAGGCCGTGCGCGTCGTACGCCCGTAACGCTTGGGCGGGATTGCCATGAGGGAAAAGCGCCCGGCGCTGGTCATCACGTTTCCTACCACGGCTGCCGCCATGGGGTGCGAGACCCTGTGCGCCAAGCGCGGCCTTCCTGGGCGCACGATTCCCGTGCCCGGGGAGGTTGCGGCCGGCTGCGGCCTGGCTTGGAAGGCCTTGCCTACGGATGAGGATTTGCTGCGCGGCGAGCTTGCCGCGGCTGGCGTTCCCACCGAGGGCTTTACCGTGATCGACATGTGGGAGGTCGTGCGATGATCTACCTGGATAACGCGGCGACGACCATGCATAAGCCGCAGACGGTGATCGATGCCGTGACGCAGGCGATGTGTTCGCTCGGCAATGCCGGGCGCGGTGCCACATCGGGTGCACTCGATGCCGCGCGCACCATCCACGGCTGTCGTGCCAAGCTCGCGCGCCTGCTGGGTTGCCCGCGGGCCGACCATGTGTGCTTTACGCCCAACTCGACGGCGGCGCTCAACACCGCCATCAACGGCGTGGTGCGCCCCGGTGACCGCGTGGTCACGACGGTGCTCGAGCATAACTCCGTGCTGCGTCCGCTCAATCGTCTTGCGGCTGAGCAGGGCGTTACCGTTGAGCACGCCGGATGCGACGCCAACGGCGTGCTCGACTATGACGAGCTTGAGCGCCTGGTGACGCCGGGCACGCGTGCTGTCGTGGTGACGCATGCCTCTAACGTGACTGGCAATGCCGTTGACGTTGCGCGCGTGGCGGCCATGGCTCATGCGGTGGGCGCGCTCGTGATTGTAGACGCCTCGCAGTCTGCCGGCACGGCGAAGATCGACATGCAGGCCATGGGGCTCGACATCGTGTGCTTTACCGGTCACAAGGGGCTTATGGGCCCGCAGGGCACCGGTGGCCTGGCTGTGGCGGAGGGCGTCGACGTGGCGCCGTGGGCCATGGGCGGCACGGGCGTGCACAGCTTCGACGCGCTGCAGCCAATGGAATGGCCTACGCGCCTGGAAGCGGGTACGCTCAACGGCCACGGAATCGCGGGACTGTCTGCCGGGCTCGATTTTATTGAGGCCCAGGGTGGGGTCGAGGCGATCTCTGCGCACGAGCGCGTGCTCGCCGATCGTTTCCTCGCCGGTGTGCGCGGGATTCCGGGAATCAAGCTCTATGGCGCTTTTGACCAGTCGACGCGCTCGGCGATCGTGTCGCTCAATGTGGGCGATATCGATTCTGCCGAGATCTCCGATGCGCTCATGCAAGGGTGGGGGATTGCGACCCGTCCTGGCGCCCATTGTGCCCCGCTTATGCACCGCGCGCTGGGAACCGAGCGTCAGGGTGTCGTCCGCTTTTCGTTTGGCTATTTCAACACGAACGAGGAGGTCGACACGGCTATCGATGCGCTGCGCGATTTGAGCCGCGATTAACGCAACCATTTGCGCCCCTTGATAAACCGTTTGCGCAACCGACCCGCATTATTGCCAAAATACGGTACTGTGAAATGATGGCCCACCATGGGTCCTCGGTATCTTTACGAATTGCGGGAAGGTTCCTATGAACAGGATCACTGCTGCCCTCTATAGATTTTTGGTCGTCTATCTTTCGGTCGCGATGGTTGTGACCTCGATACCGCTTGCGCCTAGCACGGCTTATGCCGATGATAGCTCGGCGCTTGCCGTCGAGAGCGAGGCCCAAGAGGCCGACTCGGACTCTGACACTGATGCCGATGCGGTCGATGATTCATCATCGGCGAATGAGGGCAGCTCATCAGCAGCTTCCGACTCGACTGATAGCTCTCAGGACAAATCGTCAAGCTCGGATACCAACACTCTCGCGTCGAGTCTGGCGCAGGATCTCGCAAGCGACGCGACCGACTCCGATGCCGCAAAAAGCCTGGCTGCGATGGCAGAGCCCTCGTCCGATGACAGCGAAGCCGATGCCCTCACGTACGAGGATCACACGATCTATCAGTATGCCAAGCTTATGCCGAGCGGCTATGTGTACCCGTGCGATCCAGACGGAAACATAGCGGTGAAGATCGACGAGAGCAAGCCGTATAAGAATTCCGTCGATGGTCGATGGGTAAGCGGCCTGATTGTCGATTACGGGACGGATGAAGTTCCCGCACAGCTTTGCGAGGGCTCCATTTATCTGCATTCGGTGCGCTTTGAAAATAAATCCATCTCTAAAATCGGAAGAAACGCCTTCTATGGGTGTTCGAGTCTCTTCGATGTCTATCTTTCCGGTATGACCATCGGGTCTATCG
>CAKUHM010000259.1 GCA_934655835.1 uncultured Collinsella sp.
GCATAGTCGTCCCAAGTCGACAGCTTGGAGCGCACCGTTAGGCCCGCACGGCGAAACAGCGGCGTAATCTCGTCGTCACTGCCGCGTTCCAGCAGAATAAATTGCTCGTTGACCAAATCGGCAAGAGAAACGGCCTTTGCGGCGGCAAGCGGAGAGCCTGCCGGCACCACGGCCATCAGCTCGTCTTGCACCAACGGCCGCGACGCCATGCCGGCGCCGCGGGGCTCACGCGGGATAAAGCCCAGGTCGCAGCGGCCTTCCGCCACCCATTGCTCAATTTCGGAGTAGTCGCCCATCAGCAGTTCGTAATCGACATCCGGGTGATCGGCGCGAAACCGCGCGATGACCGGCGGCAGCACATGGGTCGCCACGCTCGAAAACGTACCGATGCAGATCTTGCCGCGCATGAGCCCCCGCATCTCGTCCACGCATCGCTGCAGGCGGCCAAACTCCTCGCATAACGCCTCGACCGCCGGCATGATCTGCCGCCCGTCGGCAGAAAGCACCACGCCCTCGCGGCTGCGGTCGAGCACCTTAAAACCCCAGTCGGCCTCAAGGTCGCCCACCATACGGCTCACGCCCGACTGCGAATAGCTCAGGCGCTCGGCAGCTCGCGTAAAGCTACCGGCACGTACCGTCTCGAGCAGCACTTGCATCTTTTGGATATTGGTCTCCACGGCACGTCCCTGCCTTTGCATGAGTATTTGTCATGTCACCCATGCATTATATTCGCTTTTCTTCTATAGCCCGCTACCCCATAGTGAACTTGCACGAATATAGAGGGGACGGCAGTGCATGAACAACAATGGATTGGTTACATACTTAGCAGCATTACTGTTGTTTGGCTCTAACGGCATCATCGCCGCGGCCATCGCACTGCCAAGCTCCGATATCGTGCTCCTGCGCACGTTTTTGGGTGCGCTCTCGCTCATCATCATCCTCGTCACTACGCAACGCCATAACTTGCAGGCGCCGTCTCGTCCCCGCGAAGCTGCGGCCCTTATCCTCTCGGGAGCCGCGCTGGGTGCCAGCTGGATTTTCCTGTTCCGCGCCTACCAGACCATTGGCGTCGGCATCTCCTCGCTGCTGTATTACTGCGGCCCCATCATCGTTATGGCCCTCTCCCCGTTCATCTTTGGAGAAAAACTGACTGGCGGTAAAATCGCCGGCTTTATCGCCGTTGCCTGCGGCGCTTTCCTCATCGCAGCACAAGGCCTGGGTGGCAACATGCCCATCTTGGGCATCGTCTGCGGCATCGCCTCGGCCTTCTGCTACGCGCTGATGGTCATCGCCAGCAAGGGGGCGCCGCACATCGAGGGCCTCGAGAACTCCACCCTCCAGGTGAGCGCCGCCTTTGCGACCGCGCTGGTTCTCACGCTCATCACGCAGGGCGTCCCCTCGTTTTTCTCCCCCAGCATCGCCGCCGGCATCGATTGGCGTGCCGTCGCCATGCTCGGCGTCGTCAACACCGGACTCGGCTGCCTGCTCTACTTTAGCGCCGTCGCCAAACTGCCCGTACAGACCGTCGCCGTCGTCGGTTACCTCGAGCCGCTTTCGGCCGTCGTCTTCTCCGTCGCCCTTTTGGGCGAGGCCATGACGCCCATCCGCCTGATGGGAGCCGCGCTGATTATCGGCGGAGCGATCTTCTGCGAACTCGCCGGCAAACGCGCAAGCGCCAAGGGCAGCATCGCTCAGGCAGCGCGTGCCTAACAGCCCCTCTTCGGTTTCAAAACAGGGGTGCGTCCGCGGCACCACCTTGCAGCAAGCCACACAGCGGATTCGCCCCTGTTTTGAAATGTCATCTGCGCAAACGAATACTCCCCAGCTGGGGATTATTGTCTAAAGCACCCCGATGTGCCAAACTGCTCTTATATATAAAGACGGCATAAAAGATTTCTGTCCCGACAGAAATTAGATGTCTAAGGGAGTCCACGTGGCACACAACAAACTGGAGGCAAGTCTCCAAGACCAGCAGAGTCGGGGCGGGCACGGAGCCATCCCCCTCTCCGCCGGTATGCTGCTCGTTACGCTCGGCGTCGTCTACGGCGACATCGGCACGAGCCCCATGTACACCATGAAATCCATCGTCGCCAACAACGGCGGCATCGGCACTGTCAGCGAGGATATGATCCTGGGCGCACTTTCGCTCGTCATCTGGACCATGACGCTCGTGACCACGGTCAAGTACGTGCTGATCGCCATGAAGGCAGACAACCATAACGAAGGCGGCATCTTTGCCCTGTTCAGCCTTGTGCGTAAGGTGGCGCCGTGGCTGATTCTGCCCGCCATGATTGGCGGCGCGGCGCTGCTCGCCGACGGCATCCTCACCCCCGCCGTCACGGTCACCACGGCTATCGAGGGCCTGCGCACTATCGAGTGGGGCCATGCGCTGCTGGGCGACGGCCAGACCAACGTCATCATCATCACCATCATCATTATCTGCGGCCTGTTTGCCATGCAGCGTGCCGGCACCTCATCGATCGGCAAGCTGTT
>CAKUHM010000260.1 GCA_934655835.1 uncultured Collinsella sp.
GACCAAGGCCGACTTCGTCGCCTGCCACAACCCCAGCTACATCGTCAAGGGCTTCAAGATGGTCCGCGACGTCAAGCCGGGCGGCACCTTCCTGGTCAACTGCCAGTGGAGCGACGAGGAGTTCGCCGAGCACATGCCCGCCGTGGCCAAGCGCTACATCGCGAACAACAACGTCAACGTCTACCTGATCGACGCTATCGACCTGGCCGCCAAGGTCGGCATGGGCAAGCGCACCAACACGGTGCTCCAGTCCGCCTTCTTCGCGCTGGCCAAGGTCCTGCCCGCCGAGGACGCCCTGCAGTACATGAAGGACGCTGCTACCAAGTCCTACATGAAGAAGGGCCAGGCCATCGTCGACGCCAACCACAAGGCCATCGATGCCGGCGCTACCGCCTTCCGTAAGTTCGAGGTTCCGGCCGACTGGGCTACCGCCGAGGATGCCGCTCCCGTCGAGCTCTCCGAGGAGACCAAGTCCGCCATCGCCCAGCAGGTCAAGAACCTGCTCGAGCCCATCGATCGCATGGATGGCGACAGCCTGCCCGTTTCCGCCTTCGTCGGTTGCGCCGACGGCCAGTTTGAGCTGGGCGCCTCCGCATACGAGAAGCGCGGCGTCGCCGTGGTCGTTCCTCACTGGGACGAGACCAAGTGCATCCAGTGCAACCAGTGCGCCTATGTGTGCCCGCATGCCACCATCCGTCCGTTCGCGATGACCGAGGACGAGGCTGCCGCCGCGCCCGAGGCTACCCGCACGCTCGACGCCATGGGCCCCAAGGCCAAGGGCATGAAGTTCACCATGGCTGTGTCCCCGCTCGACTGCATGGGTTGCACCAACTGCGTCAAGGTCTGCCCCAAGGGCGCCCTCGAGATGGTTCCCACCGAGCAGGAGATGGACCAGCAGCCCGTTTGGGACTACATGGTCGAGAACGTCTCCGAGAAGAAGGAGCTCATCGCGGCCAACGTCAAGGGCAGCCAGTTTAAGCAGCCCTACCTGGAGTTCTCTGGCTCCTGCGCCGGCTGTGCCGAGACCGCCTATGCACGTCTGGTGACCCAGGTCGCCGGTGACCGCATGTTCATTTCCAACGCCACCGGCTGCTCCTCCATTTGGGGCAACCCCGCTGCCACCGCTCCTTACTGCAAGGACAAGGACGGTCACGGCCCGGCGTGGAACAACTCCCTGTTCGAGGACAATGCCGAGCATGGTCTGGGCATGGCCGTTGGCTATGAGGCCGTTCAGCACAAGCTGATCGCCGCTACCCAGGACATCATCGCTGCCGATGGTCCGTCCGATGAGCTCAAGGCCGCCGGCCAGGCTTGGATCGACTCCGTCAACGACGCCGAGGCCTCCAAGACCGCTGCCGCTGCCTACGTTGCCGAGCTCGAGAAGTGCGGCTGCGACGCTTCCAAGGCGATCCTCGCCGACAAGGCTTACCTCACCAAGAAGTCCTTCTGGATCTTCGGCGGCGACGGTTGGGCCTACGACATCGGTTTCGGTGGCCTGGACCACGTTCTGGCTTCCGGCCACAACGTCAACGTCTTCGTCTTCGACACCGAGGTGTACTCCAACACCGGCGGTCAGGCCTCCAAGGCTTCGAACCTGGGCCAGGTCGCTCAGTTCGCCGCTGCCGGTAAGGTGACCAAGAAGAAGTCTCTGGCCGAGATTGCCATGAGCTACGGCTACGTCTACGTGGCGCAGGTCGCCATGGGCGCCAACCCGGCTCAGACCCTCAAGGCCATCCACGAGGCCGAGGCCTACGACGGCCCGTCCCTCATCATCGGCTACAGCCCCTGCGAGATGCACTCCATCAAGAAGGGCGGCATGCAGAACTGCCAGGCCGAGATGAAGAAGGCTGTCGAGTGCGGTTACTGGAACCTCTTCCGCTTCAACCCCGAGGCTGCTGCCGGCAAGAAGTTCTCGCTCGATTCCAAGGAGCCCGCGGGCGGTTATCAGGAGTTCCTGATGAACGAGGCCCGTTACGCTTCGCTGACGCGTTCCTTCCCCGAGCGCGCCGAGGAGCTCTTCAAGGAGAACGAGCAGGCCGCTATGGACCGCTACCAGCACCTGCTGAAGCTCAAGACGGTGTACAACGAGGCCTAGGTCTCTCACCGCAGGATCTGAGGGCTAACCTTCGCGGACGTCCTCGGACATGAAAGAACCCCCGCTGCGCACTACGTGCGGCGGGGGTTCTTTCGTCCTGCGGAGTGTCCGCGAAGGTTAGCCATCAGGTCCTGCTACGACTACGTCCTCGGATTGTGTGGGCGGATGAAGGACGTAGTTGGCCGGGTATTCCGTCCCCTTCGCTGTTTCGCGGCTTTGCCGCGAAACCTCGCGCCACTTTGGGGATGGATGGAGGATTTGGCTGTTGCCGCCTTCTATCCCTTTGCTTTTTCGCGCCTTTAGCGCGAAACGCGCAGCCCTCTGACTGCTACTTTGGGTCCCGTGGTGGGGCTTTGTTGGTGCTATCTGGTTGTTTTACCTTGTCTCGCCG
>CAKUHM010000261.1 GCA_934655835.1 uncultured Collinsella sp.
ATCCCCGTCCCAGAAAAATCATTATGCATAGAAAGTCATAATTATCATTTCGTAAACATTTCGATGAAATTAACGCCATGAGGCATGCTTGCGGTTACAATACCGCGAGGCCTAACTACACACCTTTAAGCCGGTCCCGTGAGACCGGGAAGGAGAATTATGGCGAACAACCATACCGCGGGCGCCGTCGCCCGCACCTTCGCGCCCAGCGAGCTTTGCCAGCGTATGCTGGCCAAAACCAGCAAGGGCACCTGCGGTCCCTGCATCCTGTACCTTGAGGATGGGACCATTTTTTATGGACGTGCATGCGGCGCCGAGGGCACCGCGACCGGCGAAGTCTGCTTCAACACCTCGCTCGAGGGCTACTTTGAGGTCATGACCGACCCGAGTTACGCCGGCCAAATTGTAACCATGACCTATCCGCAGATCGGCAACTACGGTATCGACGAGACCGACGTCCAGTCGGCCTTCCCCGGCGACGCCGTGCGCCCTGCGAGCGCTCCGGCCATGCGCGGCATGATCGTTCGCGACATGTGTGCCACGCCTTCTAACTGGCGCTCGGCTGTCAGCGTGCCGGAGTATCTGCGTGCTCACGGCATCGTCGCCATCGAGGGCGTCGATACCCGCGCCCTGGTGCGCCACCTGCGCGACAACGGTTCCAAGATGGGCATTATCTCGACCGAGATCTTCGACGTCGACGAGCTTGCCGAGCGTCTGGCCGCAGCGCCCACGCTGGTAGGCGAGAACCTGGTCAAGACCGTAAGCTGCCCCGCGCCTCACGAGTTTGTGGCCGCCGACCTGCCTGCCACGCATGACTTTGCGCTTGCGGCTGCCGCTCCTTCCCGTCACAAAGTGGTCGCCTACGACTGCGGTGTGAAGCGCGGTATTCTGGAGGGCCTGGTCCGTGCCGGCTGCGACCTCACCGTCGTGCCGTGGGATACGCCCGCCCAGCAGGTGCTCGACATGAATCCCGACGGCGTCTTTTTATCCAACGGCCCCGGCGATCCCGATGCCGTGGTGGAGACCTATGAGCAGGTGCAGCAGCTGATCGGCAAGGTGCCGGTCTTTGGCATTTGCCTTGGTCACCAGATGATCAGCCTGGCCTGCGGCGCCCAAATGGAAAAGCTTAAATTCGGTCACCGTGGCGGTAACCAGCCGGTTATGAATCTGGTGAGCCGTCGCGTGGAGATCACCGCGCAAAACCACGGCTTTGGCCTGCTGTTCCCCAGTCTGGGCAAACTGATTCCGGAGCTTTCCGGCGGCGAAACCGAGCATGCGGCCGATGGCGACCTGCGCGCCTGGGTGCGTCGCGGCATCGCGCCGGTCGTGATGAACGAGCGCTTCGGCCGCATTCGCCTGACGCACGTGAACCTCAACGACGGCACCGCCGAGGGCATCCAGCTGCTCGACGCCCCGTGCTTCTCGGTCCAGTACCACCCCGAGGCCTCGCCCGGCCCCACCGATGCCCACTATCTCTTTACCGCCTTTACGCGACTCATGGACGGCGAGGAGAACTACCTGGACATCGACACCGCGAAGGACCGCCTCGCCGGCTGGAATTTCGCCGAGACCGTCGATGGTTCCGCCGTTCTACCGAACGGCGGGCCGGTCGACGCTGCGGCTGCATCTGGCACATCATCTTGCCGTTCTGCTTCGGACGCGCGGGCATAAGCCCAGCGCGCCCTCGCATCACGGCAACCTGATGCACCAGCTGCACCCTCGCTGACTTTTCCAAAACATTGAGTCAGCCTCTCTAGGAGGTTTTAAATATGCCTAAACGTACTGACATCAAGCGTATCCTCGTTATTGGTTCGGGCCCCATCGTTATTGGCCAGGCCTGCGAGTTCGACTACTCCGGCGCCCAGGCCTGCAAGGTGCTCAAGGAGGATGGCTTTGAGGTCATCCTGGTCAACTCCAACCCGGCGACCATCATGACCGACCCGGGCCTTGCGGACCGCACCTATGTCGAGCCCATCACCGCCGAGTTTATCGAGCGCGTGATCAAGAAGGAGCATCCGGACGCGCTGCTGCCCACGCTGGGCGGCCAGACCGGCCTGAACGCCGCTGTTGAGCTGGCGAAGGACGGCACGCTCGATAAATACGGCGTCGAGATGATCGGTTGCGACCTTGCTGCTATTGAGCGCGGCGAAGACCGTAAGCTCTTTAACGAGGCCATGGCCGAGATCGGCCTGGAGGTCGCGCGCTCGGGCTATGCCTACAGCGTGGAAGATGCCGAGGCCATCGCCGAGCGCGTGGGCTACCCCTGCGTGCTGCGCCCGAGCTTTACCCTCGGCGGCGCCGGCGGCGGCATCGCGCACACCCACGAGGAGCTCGTCTCCATCGTGAGCCAGGGCCTGGAGCTCTCGCCCGCACACGAGGTGCTGGTCGAGGAGTCCATCGAGGGCTGGAAAGAGTACGAGATGGAGGTCATGCGCGACCACGCCGGCAACGGCATCATCGTGTGCTCCATCGAGAA
>CAKUHM010000262.1 GCA_934655835.1 uncultured Collinsella sp.
CGCCTAAACAAAAAGCGCCCTTACGACGGCCACCTTCAAAGTCCTACGGTGCCGCCACAAGAGCGCTTACGCTGCCCCCATCCGGAGAAGAGGGCGATATGTCAGACGTATTGTAGCTCGAATTATCTACACGGGCAAAACCACCACAAAGGTGCCTGTCCCCTTTGTGGTGGTTTACAGGCGGAGTCCCAGCAAGCCGCGGCCGCGATGACGGGCGTCGGCGTGCACCTGAGCGTGCGGACCGGCGGCCTTCACGGACTCGGGCAGGTGCGAGTACTTCTTCTCGAAGTTCTCCTCGAACATCACGGCCAGGTTGTGCGCCGCCTCGTCGTAGCGCGCGGTGCTCTGCCAGTACTGGCGCGGCACCAGGATGCCGTCGGGCACGCCGTGGCACGTGGTGGGAATGTCGACGTTAAAGATGTCGTCGTGCACAAACTCGCTCTCCTCGATGGTGCCGTCGAGGGCACGCGCGACCAGCGAGCGCGTGTAAGCCAGCTCAATGCGATGGCCCGCGCCGTAGCCGCCACCGATCCAGCCGGTGTTGACAAGGTAGACGCGCGTGCGACCGTCGGCGATGCGCTCGCCAAGCATCTTGGCGTAGACCATGGGGTCGAGCGGCATAAACGGCTCGCCGAACAGCGAGGAGAACGTGGGCGTGGGCTCGGTGACGCCGACCTCGGTGCCGGGGATCTTGGCCGTAAAGCCCGTCACAAAGTGGTACATGGCGGCATCGGCCGTCAGGCGTGAGATGGGCGGCAGCACGCCAAAGGCGTCGCAGGTCAGGAAGAGCACGACGCTTGGAGTGGTGCCCATGCCCTTGGTCCACGCGTTGGGAATGTGCTCCACAGGGTATGCCACGCGCGTGTTGTGCGTGGTCGAGATGTCGTCGTAGTTGGGCTTGCGGTTCTCGTCGAGCACCACGTTTTCGCAGATCGCGCCAAAGCGGACAGCGTTGAAGATTTCGGGCTCGTGGAACGCGTCCAGGCCCTCGCATTTGGCGTAGCAGCCACCCTCGATGTTGAAGATGCCCATGTCGGACCAACCGTGCTCGTCGTCGCCGATCAGTAGGCGCGTGGGGTTGGCCGAAAGCGTGGTCTTGCCGGTGCCGGACAGGCCAAAGAACACGGCGGTCTCGTGCGTGACGGGATCCATGCTTGCCGAGCAGTGCATGGGCAGCACGTCGTCCTCGACGGGCAGCAGGTAGTTCATGACGCTGAAGATCGACTTTTTGATCTCACCGGAGTAGCCGGTGCCGGCGACCAGAATCACGCGTTCCTGGAAGTTGATGACCACGGCGGCGCTGGAGTTGAGGCCCTTGATGGCAGGGTCGCACTGGTAGCCGGGAGCGGCGAGCACGCAAAAGTCCGGCTCACCGGTGCGCGCGATTTCGCGGGCGAGCGGGCGGGCGAGCATCTGCTTAATAAAGAGTGCCTGGCTGGCACGCTCGCAGGCAACGAGCAGTCGACGCGTGTGGTTGCGGTCGGCGCCGGCCATGCCGCGGGTGACGAACACATCGCGCTCGTTGAGGTAGTTGACGATACCGGCCTTGATGGTCTCGTAGCTCTCGATCGAAAGCGGTCGGTTGACGGCGCCCCAGGCGATCTTGTCGTGCACGTCGGGCGTGTCGACGATAAAGCGGTCGTTGGGCGAACGGCCGGTGCGCTCCCCCGTCTCGATCACTAGCGCGCCGTTGGATGCCATGCGGCCTTCTTCGCGGCGGATGGCGTGCTCGACGAGCTCCGCGGCGGGTAGATCGACCAGCAGACGGGGCTGATTCTCGGCGGGATCTTCGACCAGCGTAAGACCAAAGTTGGACAAAACTTCTGCAGGGGTAACACCAGGCATGGGGCCTCCTTTAAAAGCGCGACACGTGGACGCGGCGCGCACTTTACTCACGTAAAGCCCGTTGTACCCGATATGCAAAAACGTTTTTGCGGCAACCGCAGAGCATCCCGCCCAACGGTCAAAATTCGCAGGTAAGCGGACTAGTCATTGAGGACGTTTTTAAACGACTAGTCGTTGGGGACATTCTTGAACAGGCAACAACCAAGGACCGTCCCCGGATGCCGGCACAGAACCGTTTTCGTAGATTCTCTGAAGGGCTGTGGCCAAAAAATGGCAAATATGAGTAATGTTACCGTTGCGGATACATTTATTTTGTTTATAAAAGAAGCCCTTGATGGAATTTATTCACATCAAGGGCTTCTTTTATTGAACATTTGGGGAGATACAACAGCATATCCACTCGATAGATACGTCAGATAGTCTTAAAAATGACCAAAATTGCTGCTACTGAAAAGGTATCAGTACTCATATTTGACGATTTTTTGTCACGACTCTTTATAGACACCCTGCACGGCGGCGCAAAACAGCCTCCAGCGGCAAGCAATCCGAAGACTGTCCCCAGTAACTAGCCGTTTAAGAACGTCCCCAATGACTAGTTATAGCGGCAGGCCTTGGCCGAGCATGGC
>CAKUHM010000263.1 GCA_934655835.1 uncultured Collinsella sp.
CGATGGGGCCGACGGTGTGGAAAACGTAGCTGCTGGGCAGGTTGAACGCCGGTGTGACCTTGACACGCGCCGTTGGTTCCTCGTGCCCCTGCTCGTCCATGAGATTGGCACACGCCAGACGTAACTGCATGCCGGCGTAGGTGTGGATGGCGTTGTCGATGCAGCGATGCCCTGGCACAAAGCAGCCGAGCATTTGGCTGTTGGCTGCATTGACGATGGCATCGGTCTTAAGCAGCGTAATGTCGCCGCGCCAGATGGCAACGCGATCGCGGTAGGGGAGCGTGCTGGCATCGGTCGCTCCGCCGCGCTCAAGAAGGCGTTGCTGCAAGTAGGTGTCTTGTATGTCGAGCGTCTCGGCCGCAAGCGCCTCGGGCGGGCGCACGTTCATAAGGGCTCGAAGCAAATCGCGTTGTTCGTTGGCTCCGACAGGTACAGCAATGCTGCGCCCGTCTGGCCGCTCATCGAGCAATGCCTTGATAAGCCAAACGCGGCGCTCTGCCTGATTCATGGTCGACCTCCTGTTCGATTGAGATGGTTTCATTCGACAGTAGTGTGCGGCCTAACTCGTTTCTTCAAAAGAAGGCACAAAAAGGTAAGCGCCGTGGAGCGGTATGCCCCACGGCGCTCAATGTGCGAAAGTTTGTGGCTGTTAGGAGTTTCGCACGAGCTGCTGATAGTCGGTACCCCATTCCACAAGGGAATCGATGATGGGCATAAGGCTGTGGCCCAGCTCGCTGAGTGCGTATTCGGTGCGGATGGGTGTCTCGGGGATGACGGTGCGCGTGATAAGGCCCGCGGTATCCATTTCCTTAAGGTTGGACGAAAGCACCTTTTGGCTAATGCCGGGGATAGCGCGATGCAGCGCGTTGAAGCCCATGGGATGGTCTATGAGCTGTTGGATGATATAGATCTTCCACTTGTTGCCAAAGAGTTGAAAACACGTGGCAACAGGGCAGGGAGGCAGTTCTTCTTTGGTAAGCATGGAGACTCCTCAATCGTGTGGACAGCTTTCATTATCGCAGCCGCTGTCGTTTGCGGCTACTACTTACCTTTTGGTAACTGGCTAATAGATTGGTGCCTTCTTTTGGTCGTTGCGCGCTTTTTGCATGATGCATATAGACGCAAAGAGCGTCAAAAACTGGATGGCTTCGCCCGGCCATCCTCGACCGAAAGGAAATGCCATGTCCGAGAATCTTGAGAACGTTGCCGCTTTCGCCTCCTGCGGTACTGCCGATCCTGCGCCCGCTTGCGGCTCCGCCGACCCCAAGGCCGCTCCCGCTTGCGGTTCTGCCGATCCGGCTGCTGCTCCTGCCTGCGGCTCCGCTGATCCGGCTGCTGCTCCTGCCTGCGGCTCCGCCGATCCTGCGGCTGCCCCTGCCTGCGGCACCGCTTGCGGCGCTGCGGACGCTCAGTAAGCAATCGCTAGGAAGGGACTCGTAATGGATGCTCAGACTTGCCTCAAAAAGATGCAGCTTGCCGGGACGCTCTCTCTGGCAACCGTGGACGAAAGTGGCGCACCGCAAATTCGCTGCGTGAGCGCTGTCCATTACGAGCCCCGTGCTATCTACTTTCTCACGGCACGTGGCAAGGAGATGGCTCGTCAGCTTATGGCCGATGGGCGTGTCCAAACGCTCGTTCACACGCGGTTTAACGAGATGATTCGCATGTCCGGCGTTGCCGCCCCCGCTCCGGATTCAGAGCAAGTTCACTGGCGCGACGTGATTTACGCCGAGCAGCCGTATCTTGCTAACGTTTATCCCGGTGATACGCGCGAGATCAACATCATCTTTAAGGTTGAGAACATAGTGCTCGACTACTTTAACCTGGGAGTTCATCCCATCGAGCGCGCGGTCTATACCTTGGACGAGAGCATGGCACCTGCGCCCGCCAAGGGCTTCTGCATCGATGCCGATGCGTGTATCGGTTGCGGCGCCTGCCTTGAGCGCTGCCCTCAGAAGTGCATCGAGCCGGGAGACTCATATCGCATAGAGCCCGAGCACTGCCTGCATTGCGGTGCCTGTGCCGAGAATTGCCCCGTCGGCGCCGTTGCGCGCCTGTAGCCCAAATACCGCCATCAGTTTCAACATCGACCAAGGGAGTCCCACGATGCAAAAGCCTGCGTTTGCCTTCCAATGGCATATTACGGATGAATGCGATCAGCGCTGCAAACATTGCTATATCTTTGCCAACGGTGTCTGCGCCGGTTTTAATCGCATGCCGTGGGAGCAAATGGTCCAGGTCGTCGATCAGGCCCAGGCGCTTTGCGAGCGCATCGGTCGTCAGCCGTACTTTTACGTTACAGGTGGCGACCCCATTCTTCATCCCGATTTTTGGCGCCTTGCCGAGCTCTTGCACCAGCGCGGTTTTATGTGGTGCGTGATGGGCAATCCGTTCCATCTTACCGACGAGGTCTGTGCTCGCATGAAAGAGCTGGGTTGTCGCAAATACCAGCTCTCGCT
>CAKUHM010000264.1 GCA_934655835.1 uncultured Collinsella sp.
ATTCGCCAGGTCAAGGCCGAGGTGAAGAATATCGAGGTCAACGAGCGCCGCGATGTGACCGAGGAAGACGTCAACAGCATGATCAAGCGTCTGATTAAGCAGACGAGCGAGACGCTGGAGATGTCCATCAAGGCCGGCACCGACCAGGAGCGTACCGACAACCTGACCGAGCAGGTCAAGATTCTGGAGAGCCTGCTGCCCGCGCAGGTCTCGGGCGAGGAGCTCGAGGCCCTGATCGAGCAGGTTATCGCCGAGCTGGGCGCGACCTCCAAGAAGCAGATGGGCCAGGTCATGGGAGCACTCGGCAAGGCTACGGGCGGCAACTTCGACAAGCCGGCAGCAGCCAAGATCGTCGGCGCAAAGTTGGCGTAAGGGACAATCGGCAAACAGTTGATGCTAAAGGGCGTGACCATTGTGGTCGCGCCCTTTTTTGGTGCTTGCACAGGACGGGCGCTCATTGGGGACAGACTTAAATGAGTACCCAATGAGCGGGCACTCATTTAAGTCTGTCCCCAATGAGTGGGTGAAAGGTTGCGGGTTCTTTACGGTGATGCAGTGTGGGCTGCGGAAACGTGGTTCTTTCCGTACAATAGTGCAATTCGTATAAACGCAGGGAAGGGACATTCATGGCAGACATGATCGAGATCAAGCATCTCAACAAGTACTTTGGCGACCTGCATGTGCTCAAAGATATCAACCTCACCGTCAAGCGCGGCGAGAAGCTCGTAATGATCGGGCCGTCCGGTTCGGGTAAGTCGACGCTCATCCGCTGCGTCGATTATCTTGAGGAGCCCACATCGGGCGAAGTCATTATCGACGGTACGCCGCTTACCAAGAAGAATCACCTGGAGATGGCTCGCAAGTACAGCTCCATGGTGTTTCAGCAGTTCAACCTGTATCCCAACATGACGGTGCTGGGCAACCTGACGCTCGCGCCCATTAAGCTGCAAAAGAAGAGCAAGGAAGAGGCGACCCAGATCGCCATCGCCGCGCTCAAGCGCGTCGGCATGGCGCATAAGGCCGGCGAGTATCCGCAGAACCTCTCGGGCGGTCAGCAGCAGCGCATCGCCATCGCCCGCGCCCTGTGCACCAAGCAGCCCATCATCCTGTTTGACGAGCCGACCTCGGCACTCGACCCCGAGATGGTCCAGGAGGTCCTGGACGTTATGATCGAGCTCGCGCAGGAGGACATCACCATGATCTGCGTGACGCACGAGATGGGCTTTGCGCGCCAGGTGGCCGACCGCGTCATCTTTATGGAGGACGGCCGCATCCTGGAGGAGGGTACGCCCGAGCACTTCTTCGATAATCCCGAGAACCCGCGCTGCCGCGAGTTCCTGTCCAAGATTTTGCACTAGGCGCGGGTGATGGACATGACGGATATGACGAGGGCGGCCGTATCGCGCCGTCACTTTTTGCAGCTGGCGGGGGCCGGCATGCTCGCATTGACGGGCACCGCGCTCACCGGCTGCGGCAGCTCCGCCAGTGGCGAGAGCTCCGATAAGGGGTCCAAGCTCGCGGCCATCAAGTCGCGCGGCCACCTGAACGCCGGCGTCAAGAAGGACGTTCCCGGCTACGGCTATTACGACACCGCCAAGGGCCGCTTTGAGGGCATGGAGGTCGACCTGTGCTACCAGATTGCCGCCGCTGTCTTTGGCGTGAGCTACAAGGAGGCCCGCGCCCAAGAGCTTGTCGAGTTTACCGACGTAACGCCCAAGACGCGTGGCCCGCTCATCGATAACGGCCAGCTCGACGTGGTCGCGGCGACCTACACCATCACCGACGAGCGCAAGAAGAGCTGGGACTTCTCGACGCCGTATCGTACCGACTATGTGGGACTCATGGTCAAGAAGCGCTCGGGCTTTACCTCGATCGAGGACCTGGACGGCAAGGTTATCGGCGTGAGTCAGGGTGCCACCACGCAGGGCCTGATCGAGCAGATGATCAAGGACAACGGTTTTCGCTGCGAGCCCGAGTTTAGGGCCTTTAGCGGCTATCCCATCATCAAGAGTTCGCTCGACGCCGGCAATATCGACGTCTTTGCCATGGACCGCTCTACGCTGGCCGGCTACATGAATGAGACCGTCGAGCTGCTGCAGCCCGAGGTCAAGTTTGGCGAGCAAGGCTACGGCGTGGCGACCAAGAAGGGTTGCGACCTTTCGGCCGTGGTCGATCAGGTGATTTGCGATCGCCTGGCTGACGGCTGGCTCGATCAAGAGGTCAAGACCTGGGGTCTTGTGTAAGCGTTCGTCCAAGGAAGGAATCAAATGCTCGAAGGATTGTTTGACGCCGACCGCTGGTCGACGACATTCCAAAACATGGGGCCCTTCTGGGAGGGCTTTGGCGTGACGCTGCAGGTGGTTGTTGCCGGCCTGCTGCTGTCGCTGGTGCTGGGCACGCTGCTGGGCGTGTTCTCGACCACCCGTTCGCGCGTGCTGCGCGC
>CAKUHM010000265.1 GCA_934655835.1 uncultured Collinsella sp.
AAATCGAGAAAACCGTCGAATGTTGTGATGGTTTTTCTGCCACTCGATCGGGTGGAATCGCTAACTTGCACGTGAAAGTGTGCGAATCCGCGAGCAGGGGAATAAGGTTGGTTATCCGACCCATTGGAGAGCTCATGGACCTGCCGATCGTCCTGTCCCATAAGACTGCCTGGCTGTACCACAATGTGGCGCGCCCGTTCGAGCCGTTCTCGCAAGCAAGCAGCCTATACGACGAGAATTCGCTTGCCGACGAGACGGAACCAGCTGCAGATCTGCCCAAGTTGGGACTGGATTCCAAGGGGTTGAGGGCTTCTACAGCGGTCGAGATTGTTGCCGATTATCTGGTCTCGCTCGGTATTCCACGCGATGAACTCGATCATATCGATACGCTCGTTAACTTCGATTTCGAGCGCTCGACGCCGGCGGGATTTAAATGCCACGTGTTTGGGGCGCCCATTCCTTCGGACCATCTTATCGAGGTGGCAGAGGGCCTTTTGGTGGTTGACGAGATCACGTGCTTTGTTCAAGCAGGCTCGTGGATGAGCGAGCCCGAGCAGCTTGAGTACGGTTTCGAAGTGTGTGCTCGGTATCACCTCAACCATATGGCAACTGATGATTATGCTGAGATGATGCAACGCTATACCGTCGCCGATCTGCGCGCTTTTTGCGAACAGAATCCTTCCCGTCAGGGCGTGAGGCGTGCGGCATCGCTACTCAAACGCGTAAAGGACGCGGCGCGTTCGCCCATGGAGACGGCGACGGCAATCATGATTGTCGCCAAGCGCTCGCAGGGCGGATTGGGATACGCTAGGGTCGAGCTCAACCATCGGGTCGATGTTCCCAACGAGTTCAAATATCTCGCTAAGGCTGGGTATTTCGAGATCGATGTATATGCACCTGCGAGCGGTACGGGGATTGAATACAACGGCTCGGACCATCTTGATAAGCAACGCAGTGCGTCGGACGCGGAGCGCATGACCGTGCTGAGCGCGCTGGGCTTTAGGATGATCATCCTCACCGGGACCCAGTTTGCCCATCAGCTGCAATTGCATCGGGCGATGAATGCCATTGCGCTCGCTATGGGTCTCAAATGCGACCGAAGTGAGGCGTTCCAGAAACGGCAGAATGACCTGCGGGAATTCGTGATTCGGCACTGGAACGGTGGCCTTTAGGGGCGTCTGGCTCGTCTTCCGGCCCCTGCGGGCTCCTAGACCGTCCCAACATTCGACGTTTTTTGCCAATATCGGGAAAAGCATCGAATGTTGGGACGGTTTGAATGCTGAGGATGGGCTCGAGAAGCCCGTCTTGCTCGAATGGCATGTCCTGTCGTACGCGTGTCGACCCGGTTCCCGTGTGCGGTACTATATTCCCCGAAGAATAAATCGCTGCACGAGGGGAGGGCCGTGTGGACGGGCACGTGCAACACGACGGCTTTGGCCGCGATATCAACTACCTGCGCATTGCCGTGACCGACAAGTGCAATTTTCGCTGCATCTACTGTATGCCCGCCGACGGCGTGGCGCCGCGCGCACACGATGAGCTGCTCAGTGCCGAGGAAATTGCTCGCTTTGTGCGTCTGGTGGCGGGGGAGGGCATTCGCCGCGTGCGTCTGACGGGTGGCGAGCCGCTGGTCAGCCGCCGCATCATCCCGCTCATTCGCGACATCCGCGCGATCCCGCAGATCGAGGATATCTCGCTCACCACCAACGGCGCGCTGCTGCCCAAGCTGGCGCCGCAGCTCAAAGACGCCGGGCTCGACCGCGTCAACATTTCGCTCGACACGCTCGACCCCACACTCTTTGGAAAGATCACGCGCCTGGGCCGGCTCGAGCAAACCATGGCCGGCATCGATGCGGCGCTTGCTTGGGGATTCGAGCCCGTCAAAGTCAACTGCGTGGTGGTCCGCCGCCTCAACCAAGATGTGGCGGCCCTTGCGCGGCTCACGGTCGACCGCCCCATTCACCTGCGCTTTATCGAATACATGCCCATCGGTGACGAACACACGAGCTCGCATTGCGCTGTGGACCCGCATGCGCCCGCGCTCAATCCGGCGCTGTGGGATGCGAGTGACACCGTTCCGAGCGACGAGCTGCGGGCGCGCATCAATGCCGGGGCCGCTGCGGCGGGACTGGGCGAGCTCGAGCCGCTCGACATCAACGACGCTCCTGCCGGCGCGGGCCCTGCGCGCTACTGGCACTTTCCGGGCGCGGCGGGAACGGTCGGCTTCATCAGCGCCATGTCCAATCATTTTTGCGCGAACTGCAACCGTCTGCGCCTGACGGCCGACGGCAACGTGCGTCCGTGTCTGTTTAGCGATGCCGAGTATTCGGTGCGTGAGGCGCTTCGCCGTGGTGATGATATGCAGGTACTTTCGATTTGGCGCGATGCCGTGGCCCACAAACCGCAGGAACACGCGATAAT
>CAKUHM010000266.1 GCA_934655835.1 uncultured Collinsella sp.
AGAGCTGCTGCAGCGATGGTGCGAGCGGCAAGAAGGCCAAAAGGGTCGTTGTGGCGGATACCGATGCGTCGCACTATCCCTATAGCGATGAGCTGCTCATCGGTGGCATGAGCTGTGACGGCTGCGCTCAGAACGTGGCCAATGCCCTCAATGCGCTGGACGGCGTGTGGGCAACGGTGATGTATGCGGACCACACGGCACGCGTGCGCTCTAAGCAGCCGATCGATCGCGGTGCCCTCGAAGCGGCCGTGAAGGACGCGGGCTACTACGTCATGACACTGTAGGGCGCGTGCTTGGCGCAGGAAACGTCGCTAGGCTCGACCGCGCAGCTCAACGTCTTGGATATCGTCGAAGTCGATGGCGATGTCTTTGAGCTTGAGCAGCTTGAAGGCGGGGAGCACCTCGTCGAGGATGCCAGTACGGGCACGATAGCCGTACGTATCGTAATAGGTGACTCGAACCAAATCGCCGCGTTTGAGACCCTCGAGCTTATGTGAAAGCTCGAGGGCTTTTTCTTCCGTCAGTTCGCACTTGGGCTCAACGGTGATCTCCTGTTTGCGTACGAGTTCGTAGTATCCCGTCAACGCGGCAAAGGGCATGAACTGTGCGGCGCGGTTGGCGCGCACGGCGCCGTTGGCAGTGAGATTGGGGTCGGCGGCGCGGCGCCTTCCCTCTGGGTCCGCCAAGCGCTCGAAGGCGGTCGGCGGCCTCATGGGCTGCTGTTTGGGTTTAGGCACGGTGTCCTCCAACCTGATCGTTGCGTTCGCGTGCGGTGGCGCCGGCGGTAAAGCTCAATCCCTTGACCAGGGCGTTCTTGCCGTATTTGCCTTTAACGGCCAACACGGCGCGGGCTAGGTCGCGTTCACGCTCATCGGCTTCCACGTCGCTAAACAGGTCGATGGTGGCGAACTCTTCGGGCATCAGGTTGCCAAAACCAAGGTTGATGCGTTTGACTGGTCGTTTGGGATCGACAGTCTGCGCCCAGAGCTCATCGAAATAGCCCATGATCTTCTTAAACGAATTGGTGCGCTCGGGCAGCTTTCGCGAGGCGTTGGAGTGCGCAAAGAGTGCGGCATAGCCACCACGCGGCTTGCCGCCGTGCTCGCCCACAAAGACGCCGTCGATCGCTTGTGCTTCTCGCACCAAACGACGTCGTTCGTCATCCTGCTGAACGGGTTTGGGGGCACGGGGCGCGAGCTCGGGGCCGTCAGTCGCTGCGGGTTCGATGCCCGACGTGCTCGAGCGCAGATGCCCACACCCGTCGACGTATTGCGCCGTGCCGCTGGCATCGAGTCGGCGGATGTCGGCGCGCTCGCTCGCATAGCCCACAAAGAGCGAAATGCTGTCGCACACCACGTGTTTATCGACCAAGTCCAGCACGGCGGCATCGACCATTTCGCGCAAAACGGTATAGGCTTGCTCGTAGGCATAGCCCTTCGAGAGCACCTGTCCCGTGGTGGTCGAGGTTGCCTGCGGGCGGTAAGCCTGAATATCGGCGATGGTCGTTGGTTCGCGTCCAAAGGCGTGGTCGATAAGGTACTCGGCATTGACGCCGAGCTCGTCGTAGAGCAGGTTCTCGTCGAGAGCGGCAACACCCATCAGGTCGTAGACACCGTACTTTTCGAGCCGCGCTGCCACGCCGGGACCGATGCCCCAGATATCGGTAATGGGGCGGTGGGGCCAGATCTCCTTGCGAAAGGTTTCGTCATCGAGCTTGCCGATGCGGCTGGGCACGTGTTTGGCGGTGATATCGAGCGCCACTTTTGCCTGGAATAGATTGGGGCCGATGCCGACCGTTGCCGTGATGCCGGTGCGTCCCAAGACCTCGTCGCGCAGCATGCAGGCGAATCCTTCGGCATCGGTGTGATAGAGGTCCAGATAGGGCGTCACGTCGATAAAGCACTCATCGATGGAATAGACATGCACGTCCTGCGGGCTGACGTATTCCAGATAGATGCCGTAGATTTGAGCAGACACTTCCATGTAGTGCTGCATGCGCGGCACGGCCTTGATGTAGTCGATGCCATCGGGGATCTCGAACAATCGGCAGCGGTTATGTATCCCGAGGTCCTTCATGGCTTGGGTGATGGCGAGGCAGATGGTCGTACGCCCGCGCGATTCGTCGGCAACGACCAGGTTGGTGGTGAGCGGATCGAGCCCACGGTCGACGCACTCGACGCTGGCATAAAACGTCTTAAGGTCGATGCAGATATAGGTGTGCTGACCGTGCGCCATCCGTATCCTTCCATCAAACACATGTTCCTATCGAATATCTGTTCGATAATACCCGCTCGACCGGACACCGTCAAAACCAACCAAAAGGGGACAGGTTTATTTTGGTCGGTAAAACGCTTGACCTGCCAAAACAAACCTGTCCCTTTTTGGTCGGTTTACCTTGTGCTTACGGCGGTTCGGT
>CAKUHM010000267.1 GCA_934655835.1 uncultured Collinsella sp.
TGGCTCCCCGGGTAGGACTCGAACCTACAACAGCGCGGTTAACAGCCGCGTGCTCTACCATTGAGCTACCGAGGAATAGGTGCGTGCTCTCAAGCAACGAAGTTTATTATACGGACGAATCGGCTTAGGGCAAGAACTTTTTTGAGAATTTTTCCGACCTAGTCATTGGGGACGTCCCCAATGACCACATGAAAGCGCCCCCAAGCGGATGTGCGTGAGGGCGCTTCTTGCTTGACTAGCTTTCGATATAGTCTTTGAGCTTGCTGCTGCGGCTGGGGTGGCGGAGCTTGGCCAAGGTCTTGGACTCGATCTGGCGGATACGCTCGCGCGTGACGCCAAACTCGCGACCGACTTCCTCGAGCGTACGGGGATGTCCGTCGACAAGGCCAAAGCGGAGCTCGATAACCTTGCGCTCGCGATCGGCAAGCGAGTCGAGCACCTGGGTGAGCTGCTCCTGCAGCATAGAGAAGCTGGCGGCATCGGGCGGAACGATAGCCTGGGAGTCCTCGATGAAGTCGCCCAGCTGAGAATCCTCTTCCTCGCCGATGGGGGTCTCGAGCGACACGGGCTCCTGCGAAATCTTCTGGATCTCGCGGACGCGGTCGGCGCTCATGTCCATCTCGGCACCGATCTCCTCGGGGGTCGGGTCACGACCCAGGTCCTGAAGGAGCTGGCGCTGCACGCGGACGAGCTTGTTGATGGTCTCGACCATGTGCACGGGAATACGGATGGTACGGGCCTGGTCGGCGATGGCGCGCGTGATGGCCTGACGGATCCACCACGTGGCGTACGTGGAGAACTTGAAGCCCTTCTGGTAATCGAACTTCTCGACGGCGCGGATCAGACCGAGGTTGCCCTCCTGGATCAGGTCCAGGAACAGCATGCCGCGACCGACATAGCGCTTGGCGATGGAGACGACCAGACGCAGGTTAGCGCTGATGAGCGCCTGCTTGGCCTCGAGGCCCACGTTCTCAATACGGGTCAGTCGACGCATCTCGGCGCGCGTGAGCTCGATCTCGCCCGCCTCGGCAGCCTCGAGCTTCTCGGTGGCCTCGAGACCGGCCTCGATCTTCATGGCCAGGTCGACCTCTTCGGATGCGGTCAGCAGGTCGACCTTACCGATCTCCTTGAGGTACATACGGACCGGGTCGCCGGTCAGCATCACCGTGGAGGCATCGATGCCGCGCACGCGCGAACGCGAGCGGGAAGTGCGCACGGTGCGTTTCTTCTTGCTCTTGGAAGAGCCCATCTCGGCATCGGCCTGACGGGCCATCTTGAGCTCGTGATCGTCGAGCGAGCCGGAATCGTGCTCGTCGTCGTCATCGAAATCGTCGGTATCGGTATCGTTATCGTCATCGTCGACGTCCATGGGGGCGTCGTCGTTGCCGCTCGCGGAGATAATCTGGATGCCGCTGTTGCGCAGCGCGGAATACACCGCGGTGAGCTGCTCATCGGAAACATCGATATCCTTCAGGGCGACCTGAATCTCGTCCTCGGTTACCGAAGTCCTGTTTGAGCCGTTGCCCATGAGCTTTGCAACGTAGGATTCCAGCCCAGTACCCGTGCTCTCAGTCTTTTTTGGCACAGATTCTCCCTTCATAGTCCACAGGACTCATTACTTTAGCACACACGTACACGTCTATACCCAAAAAGAGGGCTGGATATAGGCGAGAATACGCTGGTTGACCACAACATCTAGGCCTGATCGGCGCTGGCAGTCTCCAAACCGATCAAACGGAACGGGTCGGCCACGCCGCCAATCGACTTTTGCAGCTCGCGCTGACGCTGCGAATCCTGCGCCGCCTGCACCGTCAGCGCGCGACGAGCCTCGTCATCGAGCGAACGGTCCTGGCGCAGCTTGGCCTGTGCGGCACGCATGCGGCGCTTGATGGTGTAGAGCTCGAGCGTATCGAGCATAAACACGATGTTCGTCTCGGTGGGGTGCTTGCTCGTCGCCGAGATGCGCCCCGCACTCACAAGCGTTGCCGCCTCAGGGCACACCGAACGCGCCGCATCCATGCAAGCCGCAGGGTCGGTACCCGGCGGCGTGGCCAGCACGGCCCACGCAATGGACTCGTGACGCGGGTCGACCCACTCGACGGAGCAGATGCGATCGGCATACGTGCGGAACAGGTCGGGGTAGCTGGTGAGCATCGTCAGCAGCTCGCGCTCCCCTGCCAGGGACTTGCGTTCCAGGTCGGTGAGCACGATCGGCATCGACGGAACCGCCGCCGCGCCCGAACTATCGGCAACGGGTCCAGACCCATCCATTCCCGCCGGCACGTCAATCGGCGGCATGTCGTCGACGACCTCGACCGGCGCGGCCCCGTAGGCCTCGAGCGGCACGTAGTCGTACGGCTCATCCTCGACCGGTGCAGACACCGGCGGCGTGGCGCCCGACACCCAAGCG
>CAKUHM010000268.1 GCA_934655835.1 uncultured Collinsella sp.
ACGTGTTCGTTGGGTAGCTAATTTGGGACGGGGCTCTTTTAGCTACCCTGGCAGATAACGTGAATGGTTCGACCGATTAGCGGACGGGGCAGCTAAAAGAGCCCCGTCCCAAATTAGCTACCCATGCAAAAGCCGCCCCGTTCTCTGGTGAGGACGGGGCGGCTTGTTTTGGCTATGTCCGGTAATGTCCGTGCTGTCTTTACGCGAAGCGGGCGACGAGCTCCTGCAGGACGTCGGTCATCTTGACGAGCGAACTGACCGGGACGAACTCGTTGACGCCGTGGTAGCAGTAGCCGCCCGTGGAAAGGTTGGGGCAGGGCAGGCCGCGGAACGACAGCTGCGCGCCGTCGGTGCCGCCACGAATCGGCAGCACTTGGGGCTCAACGCCGCAGGCAAGATAGGCTTCCTTGGCAACGTCAATAAGCTCCGGGTAGTCACGAACGATCTCGGCCATGTTGCGGTACTGCTGCTTGATCTCAACCGTCACGCGCTCCTCGCCCAGGCGCTGGTTGAGCAGGGCAGCGGCGGAATCAATCAGCTCGAGCTTCTGCTGGAACTTGGCGGCATCGTGGTCGCGAACGATATAGCGCGCCGTGGCGTGATCGACGGTCGCAGACACACCCTCAAGATGATAGAAGCCCTCGTAGCCCTCCGTGTATTCCGGGCGCTGCGCATAGGGGAGCAGTGCGTTAAAGTCGCAGAACAGATTGCCCGCGTTGACCATGCGTCCCTTGGCGTCGCCGGGATGAATGGACTGGCCCTCAAAGCGGACGGTCGCCTCGGCAGCGTTAAAGCACTCCCACTCCAGCTCGCCGACGGGGCCGCCGTCGACCGTGTAGGCGTACTTGCAGCCAAAGGCCTCAATATCCAGCAGCTCGGCGCCGTGGCCGATCTCCTCGTCGGGACAGAAGCAAATGCCGAGCGCGGGGTGGGGCAGCGAGGGATCCTGAGCGATGCGCGCGACGAGCGCCATGATTTCGGCGACACCTGCCTTGTCGTCGGCGCCCAGCAGTGTGGTGCCGTCGCTGCAAACCAGGTCCTCACCCACGAGGTCGTTCAGGGCGGGAAGCTTGGCGGTGCTCATGGCTACGGGCTTGCCGTCAACCGTGCCGCAGACCAGGTCGCCGCCCTCGTAGTGCACAATGTGCGGCTTCACGCCGGCGCCCGGGGCAACTTCGGTGGTGTCAAGGTGTGCGATCAGGCCCAGGGCAGGCTTGCCCTCGGCGCCGGCACTCGCGGGAATATGCGCGCAGACATAGGCATGTTCGGTCACGTGGACATCTTCCGCACCAAGCTCGCGCAGCTCCTCCGCCAACACGTTGGCAAGGTCAAACTGAACGGTACTCGAGGGCACTTGGTCGCAGTTTGCATCCTCCGACTGCGTATTGATCTGGACATAGCGCAAAAAGCGCTCAAGGACGTCGGGGCTCGTGGTGTTGTTTTCCATAAAGACCGCTCCAATCTTGGTTGTCGTGTGCAACAAGAACTCTAGCACGGTATGCCACGGCATACCGCGACGCTTGGATGGGGTAGAATCACCCATTGAATGTAGAAGGGACGGAAGGTCATGGATACGACAAATAGCTCGCGCGAGCTGCACCTGACGGTGGCGAACGAAGACTACTTGGAGTGCATGGTTCGCATCGAAAGCGAAGAGGGGGAGACCAACGGCGTGCGATCGGTCGATATCGCGCAGCGCCTCGGTGTCTCCAAGGCATCGGTGAATAAGGCAGTCTCGGCGCTGAAGACGTCCGAGCTTGTCGAGCAATCGCACTACGGCAAAGTCATCCTGACCGAGCGCGGTCGCGAGGTCGGTACGGCTATCTGGTACCGCCATCGCCTCATCCGCACGTTTTTGGTCCAAGAGCTCGGCGTCGATTTTGAGCGCGCCGATTCCGAGGCGTGCATGATGGAGCACGCGCTTTCCGAGGACACGATGAACCGCTGGCTCGCTTATCTCGAAAAGCAGGGAATTAGCGTCGAGGAATAGCGGGATATATATGGATACGAGTTACTATAACCGCTTTGGTGCCGAGGAACTTACGCGCCGCTTGTCGAGTGAGGCCTTGTTGGCGCAGGGCCCTATGGGCAGTGTGCTGCTAAGTGAGTACGATGCCGCCGACATTCCACCGGCGTTTTGGAATCTGGCAGAGCCGCAGACCGTTTCTCGTATCCATCGCCTGTATGTCGCCGCCGGCGCGCAAGTGCTTATCACCAATACCTTTCAGGCATCAAGCTATGCCCTCAAGCGCGATCAGATTACGCCATCCGTGGCGGAGGTCAATCGCGGGGCCGTCGATGATGCCCGCCAGGCGCACCCTCAGCTGCTGCTGGGCTCGATGGGCCCGATCGGTATTGAGTGGTTTGCCGAGGACTCTGCCGAGTATCGTGAAATCCGAGG
>CAKUHM010000269.1 GCA_934655835.1 uncultured Collinsella sp.
TTCATGATTAGTCATCCGACCCTTCGTCCATGATTCCCAGATCTTCGAGCGCATCCTTTGCCGCCAGTTCCATGGCAGGACCGATCAAGTCGATAAGATCGGTCGCGATGACGCTCTTCTCACCATACTCCGTCGCCGCGGCAAAACCGGCGTAGCTGTGAAGTGCGACGGCGTACGAATACAGCAACTCCCAACGATCCATCTCGTCGCGCATGGTGGCAAGCGTGCCGGCCAAAATACCCGCGAGAACATCACCCGAACCGGCAGTTGCCAGAGAAGCCGGACCCGAGAGCGGCAGCAGCACACGCTCAACGCCACAGATAGCCGTCGTCGGCCCCTTGGCAATGACCACCAGATTGTCGGAGCCTGCAGCCCAGACAACCTTCTGCGCGGCCGCAATCGCGGTACCAAGGTCGTTCACCTCGTCACCGGCAACCAGACGCGAAAGCTCACGATAGTGCGGTGTCATAACCAACGGCTGCTCGCGACGATACATCTCGGGGTTACTATCAATACCGTCAATGGCAATCTTAGCAAGGCAGTTGAGCGCATCGGCGTCCAAAATAAGCGGCACATCAAGCTCGAGCAAGCCCGAAACCACCTGCATAGCGCCGGCAGACGTCGTCATACCGGGACCGCACAGTACGCAGCTGTACTTCTTTGCAATCTCGCACACCGTCATGCGCGCAGCGGCGCCAAAGGAGCCGCGGGAATCAGACGGAATAGCAAAGACGGGAATCGAAGGAAGTGCCATGCGAATAAGATTGGCGCAGGCGTCAGGAGCCGCGACTGCCACGTAACCAGCACCCGCGCGAGCTGCAGACTTGGCCGCCATAATGGCAGCACCAGGATATTGCGCAGATCCGGCGACAATAAGCACAGAGCCACGGGAATACTTATCGATATTCGATGGTAGCGGAGCAAAGTAATCAACTAAGTCACCGGGCTCGACAATCTCGGCGGCGTGGTCAACATCATCGATGACTTCGTCAAGACGGTCGTAAAGATTGCCGCAGATCAAATCGCCAGCATACTCAGGGCCATCAGCGCTATACAGACCAATCTTGGGCGCAATCATCGTCACCGTGCGCTCGGCACGAATGCAGTCGTCATCAACCACGCCCGTCTCGGCATTCAGGCCCGAGGGGACATCAATGGTTACGACACAATCGGCGCATTCATTGACCGTAGGGATCCAAATGGAGAACGGCGCACGCAGATTCCCGTGGAAACCGGTACCAAAAATGGCATCGACAACAACATCGGCCTTATCGATCAAAACCTCGAGTTCGTCACGCGAGGGACCGACGCAAACGTGCACATCGCGACCGGCAGTTCGACGAGCAACATGACGTGCCAGAGCAGCAGGAATCTCATCCGGCTCAACCGGAGAAACGATATCGACGTCCACACCCTTATGGCTCAGAATATCGGCGGCAACCCAACCGTCGCCGCCATTATTACCAAAACCGACCAGAACGAGAACCCGATCGGGATTGAGCTTCAAGACCTCGTTGGCGGCAAACTCACCCGCTAGCTCCATAAGCTCGGCCTTCGAAGTCCCTTCGCGTTCGATGATATCCTCGAGACGAACGACTTCTTCGGTACTCAAAACCGGTTTCATCTATGCTCCTAGCGTATCTTGCGAAGCATCGCCCAGGTGCTCCGTCAATGCTGAATTCTGCAGCTGCTCAAGCTCATCTAAAACAGAGCGAGCCTCTTTAAATGTCTGCGCTACGCGTTTCTTGGTACTCACCTTTTCCTCTTTTGGCTTAGGCCGAGCATCTTCGGTAATCGCGATGGCATTCGCAACGGCTAAGTCTCCTGTAAGCGTAATGGAAAGAGCGACCTCAACAACACCCAGCTCTTGAGCGATCTCGAGAGCACGGCCCGAAAGCAGCGCCTTCGGTTTGCCGAGTTTATCACGCGTAACCGAAACATCCTTGCGACCAACGCCTTGACTAAAACCCGTGCCGAGAGCTTTAAGTACCGCCTCGCGAGAAGCAAAGCGGCTCGCATAGTGAGCAGCGGGACGCGATGATGCATCACAATACGCACGCTCTTCTTCGGTAAACACACACCGAGCAAACGACGGCGTCTTTTCAAGAATTGATTTCATACGGGAAATCTCGACGATATCAACGCCGATACCAGCTTCAGCCATGTTCACCTCCATATCGCACAGACTAAGTTATTGTAGCCCGTTCACAGAAGATGCGACAAACGAGGGTTATAAAACACAGCTACTATGTGAGACAAAAGCCCGTAAACGCAAAAAAGGGGGAGGCCGCGAGGCCTCCCCCTTCTTAAGTTCGATGACGGCTCGGTGCCGTCCACCGGTCAGCGGCGCCCTGGCCTCCCACGGGCTGGCCCCGCAGTACTCTCGGCGCGATGG
>CAKUHM010000270.1 GCA_934655835.1 uncultured Collinsella sp.
AGACAGTCCTGGCAAATAAGCGCGCCGGCGCGCTCGCAGCCGGCGCATCGCGTGGGCGACAACGCCTCAAGCGCCTCGTGCGCCGCGCGCTCGGCAAACGGTAGCAATTCGTCCGCAAACGGTAGGGCGCCGACGCTTTGTAGGCACCCCAACACATTCAAATGTCTCTTCACGACACAACCCTCCCTATGCAAAGGCAGAGGGAGGGTTGTTGATTCAGCACTATGGTACCCCGATGTGCTCGGGGCAAGGCAGGTTAAATCCGCTCGCGGGCGCTATTCGCCGGCGGGCGGTTGCGGTGCGGACGAGCTCGGAGTCGAGCCCTCGCCACCATCCTGGCGCGGCTTACGGGAGCGGCGACGGCGACGGCGCTTCTGACCCTGGTCGGCCGAGCCCTCGCCACCGCGATCCTCGCGCGGCTCGCGCTCGTCGCGGGCGGCGCCGCGCGCGGCCTTGGCAGCCGCACCTCCGCCGTCACCGGGACGACGACGCGTGACCTTGACCTCGCCATCCGAGACCTGATCGGCAACGGAGGGCACTGAGGGCTTCTGTTGCGTGCCCGAGGAATGGCGACGGCGCGGACGCGGCGCGCGCTCATCCTCGCCACGTGACTTGCCGCCCTTGTCGGCAGGCGCATCGGAGGCCGAGGCGCCCTTGGAAGCGGCACCAGCCTCGCGAGCAGCTGCGGCGCGGAAGGCATCCTCGCGCTCCTCGCTCGACAGGTGACGGCGGCGACGGCGCGTGGGGTTCATGCCACCGCCACGGTTTTGCTGCTGAGGCTGCTGAGTCTCGCGCTCGCGGGAGGAGTTCTTGCCTGCAGCTGCAGCCTCGCCGACATCGCCCGAGCCCGCGCGCTTGCGACGACGACGGCCACCGGCGGCCTCCTCGGCCTCGGGCGTTGCGGCATTGCCACGGCCCTTTCCGCGGCCACGGCCCTCGCCCTGGCTCTGAGCAGCGCGGGCATCGGCGTCCGCATCGCGGCGACGGCGCTTGGGCATCGACGTGCCGGCAAGACGGTCGGCGCTCGACAGGCCATCGCCCACGTCGACGCCGTTCTCGCGGTCGAGCTCCATGAGCGCCAGACGCATCTCGGGCGACTCGATGCGCTCGAGCACGTCGCGCGTCACGCAGTCGGGGCGGCAGTTGCAGCCCTGCTCGGCGGCCTTCTTTTTGCAGCCCTCCGAGCAAGTCATATCGGCCAGGTTGACCTTAAAGACCTTGCCGTTCTCCAGGCGCAGCACCAGCTGCTCACGCGGCGTGTCATATTCCTGAATACGCGCCTTGCCGAGCGGCGTATCGATGAGCGTCTTCTTTTTGGGCGCACGGCTCTTAAAGTCCTTGTAGGCCTCGAACTCGTAGCGCAGGCAGCACATCAGGCGGCCGCACACGCCGCTGATCTTGGACGAGTTGAGCGGCAGGTCCTGCTCTTTTGCCATGCGGATCGAGACGGGCTCAAACTGTCCGCCAAAGCGCGTACAGCAGAGCTCCTGTCCGCACTGGGCATAGCCGCCCACCAGGCGGGTCTCGTCGCGCACGCCGATCTGGCGCATGTCGACGCGGATGTGCAGCGTCGAGGACAGATCCTTGACGAGCTGACGAAAATCGACGCGCTCCTCGGCCGCAAAGTAGAACACGGCCTTCTCGCCGCCAAACAGGTACTCGACGCCGACCGGCTTCATCTCGAGGTCGAGCTCCTTGACCAGACGGCGGAAATCGACCATGGCCTCGTCGCCCTGGATGGCCAGGTCGTCGGCAAGCTGCAAGTCGATATCGCTGGCCACGCGCAGCACGGGCTTGAGCGGCTGACCGATCTCGTCTTGCGGCACCTCGAAGGGATCGGCCGTGACCAGGCCGATCTCGGTTCCGCGCTCGGTAGAGCAAATTGCGTAATCCGCCTCGAGGATATCCAGATCCTGCGGGTCAAACCACAGGTCGCGCGAGGCGTAGGTAAACTTAACGGGTACGACTAACGGCATTTCAGTGCCTTCCTGATATCGAACAGCATGACCTCGATGGCCAGCTGGGGAGTAACGTTTCTGGCGATGTTGCGCTCGGCGGTCGCGACCGCCTCGAGTGCCCGTGTGGCACCCGCAACATTCGTCGCGGCGGCAAGCCGCCCGATCGTGTCGCGCACGTCTTCGTTCACCACGTCGGCTGCCTCGTCCTGAAGCGTCAGCAGCACGTCGCGCATGAGCGTCCGCGCGCTCGCCAGCGCTTCCATGATACCCGAACGCTCGCGCGCGTTGAGTTCGCGCTTGTTGCGGTCCTCAAGCTGCTTCAATGCTCCACGCGACAGGTAGTCGGCGTTTTGCTCGAGTACCTTTTCCTGCGTGGACTTGACCTCGGCGAGCGGCGCCTTGACGGCGACGATGAGCGACTTGGCGCG
>CAKUHM010000271.1 GCA_934655835.1 uncultured Collinsella sp.
GTGATGAACAGCGTGCCACGGTGCTCGGTCTGCTCGGTAAGCTTGGCGCTGTCGTCGAGCTCGATACGAGCCTGCTGTTTGTGGGCGGCACGGTGGGTGGTTGCGCTCCGGCATTCGTCGCCATGGCGATCGAGGCCCTGGGCGATGCGGCGGTCAAGCACGGTATCCCGCGCGCCGATGCCTATCGCATTGTGAGCCAGATGGTGCTGGGTACGGCAAAGCTGCAGCTTGCAACTGGCCAGCATCCTGCGGCGATGAAGGATGCCGTGTGCTCGCCCGGCGGTGCCACCATCAAGGGCGTCGTTGCGCTCGAGGACGCCGGCATGCGCAGCGCCCTGGTCAAGGCAATCGACGCAACCCTCCAGTAAAACCGACCAAAAAAGGGACAGTTTATTTTGGCAGGTTTTTCCTGCGGTTTTGTCCTTTTAGCGAAAAGTGCCCCGCAACTGGCTCAATTCCAGTTGCGGGGCACTTGCGTTTGCCCAGATAAAACCGACCAAAATAAACCTGTCCCTTTTTGGCAGGTTAGTCCCAGAAGCTGTCTTCTTCGTCCTCGGACTTGGGGCCGCGGTCGACATACATCTTATGGGTGCGCTTCTCCATTACAAAGGCAAGAATCGCAAACAGCAGGATGCCGCCGGCGAAAAGGATGGCAAAACCGGTGCGGGTGCCAAACAAAAAGGAAAAAACTGCGTCCATTGGGTGCCTTCTTGCGTAGTTGAGTTGGGTCGTAAACGCTCATAAGTATATACTTGCCCATACATGTACAAGGTTGCAACCTAAATGGAATGTATATCGCCGGAGGATCTAATGCTTGATATCAAGTTTGTTCGCGAGAACCCCGATGCCATCGATGTCGCCATGGCTAACCGCCAGACGTCTTGGGATCGCGAGAAGTTCTTTGAGCTCGACGACGAGCGTCGTGCCGTCATCACCGAGGTCGAGGAGCTCCAGGCCACGCGTAACGCCGAGTCCAAGAAGATCGGCGCCCTGATGAAGGAGGGCAAGAAGGACGAGGCCGAGGCCGCCAAGGAGGCCGTGCGCGCCGTCAACGAGAAGATTGACGGTCTGGCCGAGCGCCGCACCGCCCTCGAGCAGGAGCAGTACGACTTCATGGCTCACCTGCCCAACATTCCTTGCGAGGCCACGCCGTACGGCAAGGACGAGGACGAGAACATCGAGCGCCGTCGTTGGGGCACCCCGCGCGAGTTCGACTTCGACTTTAAGCCGCACTGGGATCTGGGCACCGACCTCGACATCCTCGACTTCGAGCGCGGCAACAAGCTCTCCGGCAGCCGCTTCACCGTTCTCGGTGGCGCCGGCGCCCGTCTTGAGCGCGCCCTCATCAACTTCTTCCTCGATACGCACACCAGCCGTGGTTTTAAGGAGTGGTGGCCGCCCATCGTCGTCAAGCGTCAGACCATGTTCGGCACGGGCCAGCTGCCCAAGTTCGAGGACGACGCCTATCACGTCTCGGGCGACAACTTCCTGATCCCCACCGCCGAGGTCGTGCTCACCAACCTGCACGCCGGTGAGGTCCTCGACGCCGACACCCTGCCGCGCCGCTACACCGCCTTCACTCCCTGCTTCCGCGAGGAGGCCGGTTCCGCCGGTCGCGACACCCGCGGCATCATCCGTCAGCACGAGTTCGACAAGGTCGAGATGGTCAAGTTCGCTAAGCCGGAGGAGTCCGACGAGGAGCTCGAGAGCATGACCGCCGAGGCCGAGTACCTGCTGCAGCAGCTGGGTCTTCCGTATCGCGTGATTAGCCTGTGCACCGGCGACCTGGGCTTCTCTGCCCGTCAGACCTACGACGTCGAGGTCTGGCTGCCGAGCTACAACGCCTACAAGGAGATCAGCTCCTGCTCCAACTGCGGTGACTTCCAGGCTCGCCGCGCCAACATCAAGTATCGCGACCCCGAGAACTTCAAGGGTTCGCGCTACCTGCACACCCTTAACGGTTCCGGCCTGCCGGCTGGTCGTACCATGGCTGCCATTCTGGAGAACTACCAGAACGCCGACGGCACCATCACGATCCCCGAGGTCCTGCGTCCCTACATGGGCGGCCTCGAGAAGATTGAGCCGGTCGCGTAACTTGGCTGCATAGGCGATATGCAAGGGCGCTCCTTCGGGGGCGCCCTATTTCGTGCGCAGGTCCATACCATGCCGTGCGGACAGCTCAATAGAAAACACACGAACAACTGTTCTGTATACAGCAATCTACCTGCTATGCTTTTGCTAAATAAGAGCGAGAGAAAGGGGACGCGATGGAGCTGTTTGATGATCGGGTGGTTTTGTTTGAGAGCGACGAGGGCGGGGAGTACCTACTTGTAACGTGTGAGCCGTCTGGCATGGGTGGCCTGGTGGTTCGACAGACGAGCG
>CAKUHM010000272.1 GCA_934655835.1 uncultured Collinsella sp.
GTCCGTGCCGTGCGGTAAAATCGTTCAGTCAGAACACGAACCCGCATCGGAGCTCATCACATGGCATTCGTCCATCTGCACAATCACACTGTTTTCTCCATGCTCGACGGCGCAACCCGTATCCAGGATATGGTCAATCGCGCTGTTGAGCTGGGCATGCCCGCCGTGGCCATCACCGACCACGGCTACATGTACGGCGTGCCCGACCTGGCGCTGGCCTGCGACGCCGTCAACCACAACACGCCCGAGTACAAAACCTGGAGCCACGACAAGGCCTTCTTGGAAAAGGACCGCCGCGACGAGCTGGTGGAGCCCGACCCCGAGGCAAACCCGCGCGAGCATGCCCAGTATGTGAAGGACATGGCCATGTGGGACGAGAAGGGCAACATCGACGAGCTCAAGCCGCCGCTGGTCATCAAGCCCATCTTTGGCTGCGAGGTCTACTTTACGCCGGACGAGACGCTCGCCCGCGACCACAAGCCCGAGCTCTACCACATGATCCTTCTGGCCAAGGACCAGGAGGGCTACGTCAACCTGATGCAGACGGTCTCCGAGGCCGCCGTGCAGGGCTTTTACTATAAGCCCCGCGTGACGCTCGACAACCTGCGCCGCCACGCCAAGGGCATGATCTGCACGAGCGCCTGTATCGCCGGCATCATCCCCAAATACATCGACCGCGGTGACATGGAAGGTGCCATCAAGTGGGCCGAGACCTTCCGCGACACCTTCGACCCCGGCGACTTCTATATCGAGATTCAGGAACACGGCATTACCACCGATAACGGCCTGACCGACGAGCAGATGGACCGCACGCTCATCGATATCGCCAAGCAGGTGGGTGTCAAGGTCATCGCCACCAACGACTTCCACTACCTGCGCCGCGAGGACGCGCCCGTGCAGGACGTCATCATGTGCATCGGCATGAACGCCAAGGTCGACGACCCCAACCGCATGCGCATGACCGGCTCGGAGTTCTACATGAAGACCGAGGAGGAGATGCGGGCGATGTTCCCGTATTGCCCCGAGGCCTGTGACAACACGCTCGAGATTGCCGACAAGTGCTACGTCGAGCTCGACTGGGACTCCATCATCCTGCCGCGCTTCCCGCTGCTCGATCCCGGCGAGACGCACGAGAGCCAGTTCCGCCGCGAGTGCGAGAAGGGCCTGCGCCAGCACTACGGCGACGATTGGGCCACGCGCGAGATCGGTGGCGTCAACATCAAAGAGCGCTTTGAGTACGAATACAAGGTCATCTGCGACAAGGGCTTTGCCGCCTACTTTTTGATCGTTGCCGAGTACGTGCAATGGGCCAAGGACAACGGCATCGGCGTCGGCCCCGGCCGTGGCTCGGCCGCCGGCGCTATCGTCGCCTACGCCATGAACATCACCGCCTTCGACCCGCTCGAGAACGGCCTGATGTTCGAGAGGTTCCTGTCCCCGCAGCGTACCGAGATGCCCGATATCGATATGGACTTCGACGATGAGCGGCGCCTCGAGGTCGTGGAGCACGTTCGCCAGCTCTACGGCCCCGAGAAGGTCACCCACGTCATCACCTACTCGACCATTAAGGCCAAGCAGGCCATCAACGACGCCGCGCGCGTCCTGGACTACCCGGTCTACATGGGCCAGCGCCTGTCCAAGATGGTCTCGAGCGACCCCAAGGTCAAGCTCAAGCAGGTGCTCGACAAACAGCCCGGCAAAGAGGATCTGTTTAACCCCGATTTTGCCGAGGCATATAAAAAGGACGACGACGCCCGCCGCATCATCGACACGGCGCTCTCTATCGAGGGCCTCACCCGTGGTGAGGGTGTGCACGCGTGCGCCGTTCTGATCTGCCGCGACCCCGTCAACGAGCACGTGCCCACCAAGCTCGATACCAAGGGCGGCGTCGAGATTACCCAGTACGAGGGCCATACCGTCGCCGACATGGGCCTGCTCAAGATGGACTTCCTGGGCCTGCGTACGCTGACGGTTATCTCCAAGGCCAAGGCCAACATCAAAAAGAACTTCGGCATCGACATCAAAGAGGAAGAGATTCCCTTTGACGACCCCGAGATCTTTAAGCTCATGGGCTCCGGCCACACCGCCGGCGTCTTCCAGGTCGAGTCCGCCGGCATGACGGCCACGATCAAGAACATGAAGCCCACCGAGTACAAGCACGTCGTAGCATTGATCGCTCTGTACCGCCCGGGCCCGCTGGGCGCCGGCATGGTCTCGTCCTACATCAACCGTATGAACGGCAAGGAGCCGGCGGTTTCCTACGACGACCGCCTGGACGACATCCTGGGCGAAACCTACGGCACCATGGTCTACCAGGAGCAGGTTATGCTCATCTCCGTCGAGATGTGCGGCTTCTCCAAGGGCGAATCGGACTC
>CAKUHM010000273.1 GCA_934655835.1 uncultured Collinsella sp.
GGTCCTTGCAGAACAGCTCGGGCAGGCCGAAAGCACGGGTCTTGAGCAGCTCGGGGCTCGTGTGCTCGGCGGCATACCAAGCCTCAAACACAGCCGGGTCGCTCAGACGGTAGTCGGCCGAAAGGTCAAAGCAGGAAACGCCCACGGCAAGCAGGGCGGGCACTTGCGCCATGGCGGCCGTGTGCGGCACGGCCAAAAAGACGGCATCGCAGGATTTGAGCTCGGGAGCATCATGCGTCGTGAAGACAAGGTCGCTTACGCCGGCAAAGCTCGGGTAGACCGCAGACAGCGGCTGGCCGGCATCGGCGTTGGACGTAATGGCAACAAGTTCAAACTCGGGATGACCGAGGACGAGGCGAATGAGCTCGGCGCCGGCGTATCCTGCCGCACCGACAATTCCAACCTTTAAAGACATATCAGACTCCTTGTCTGCAGTTATGCACCAATACGCATCCTGCAGCCGTCGTTATGAAGTGGGTTGAAACTTTAGCACCAGAAGATGCATATATACGCAAATCTTTTGCATATTCATGCATTGAAACATTCCCGACACATTCACTCAAAGGAATTGACAAATAAATGCGGGCCCCACATTGCTCGGTGCGCCTTACGGTGACGTTGCAATGTGGGGCCCGCTACATGCGAGAATTTGAATTGTCGAGGTTTGCCGGGATACACGTCTAGAGCTCGACCGGCACCCATTCGTCGTGGTTGCAGATAAAGGCCTCGGGGTCCTCCACACTAAAGAAGACAAGCGTGGGATCGTTTGGCCCCTCGTAATGCTCGCCCAGGCGCTCTAGATGCTTCCATCCGGCCTCACGCATATCGCCCGCCGCTTGGTCATCCAAGCCGGCACGCCCGCGCAAGATGAGCCAACCATGGCCCGGCCACCAGCTCGTGGCCTCAAAGCGCTGGTTTTGCAGCAGCTCCTGCCACACGTCTTTGGTGCGCGCCGTCACAAACCACAGCTTGCCATCCTGAATCTGCGCAAACGAAAACGGACGCACATGCGGCTGCCCATCCACGCTCGTCGCCAGATACCACGCCGGCACCGACGTCAGATACTCCAAAACCGTATTCAATCCGTCCATGTGTCCTCCTGTACTAGCCAGTTTGAGAGCCTGGTTTGTGTAAGCTAGAGCTCCAGGCGCTCCTCGCTGCCGTCGATATCACAGAAGCGCGCGGCAATGTTGCGGACCGAGAAGAACGCGAGACGGCCGTCGTTGGCGCTCTCGTGATCCTCGCCAATGCCCACCATGTGCTTAAAGCCAGCCAAGCGCACCCGGTCGCTCACGACCGCGTCGTCCTCGAGCGCAGCCTCGCCGGTCAGCACAATCCAGCACTCCCCCGGTTTCCAGCCCGAGACCTCAAACTTGGGATTCGCGCTCAGCTCGGCCCACACGTCCTTGTCACGCGAGGTGCAAAACCACAGCTTGCCATCATCGACCATGGCAAACGAGAACGGCCTCACGCGCGGTTGATGCCCGTCGGCCACATCGGTCGTGGCCAGATACCACGCCGGAATGCGCCTGAGATACGAACAGGCTCGCTCGAGCTGCGCCGTGCGGTCGTTGTCGGTCATAGGGACCCCTTTCCTGCGCTCGAATCGCGCCTAAACAAGTTGAAGATTGATAACGATGACGCAGATGAGCAGCAGCATCGTCACCACCGCCGCCAACGCATCGCCACGGCCAAACACAAGCGTATGCAGGCGTGTGCGTCCCTGCTCGCCATGATAGCAGCGCGCATCCATGGCGGCAGAAAGCGTTTCGGCATGACGGAACACACCCGTGAACAGCGGAATCGCCACACTGCCGAGCATACGCACGCCGCCGAGCGGGCCTCCCGTCACGCGCGCACCGCGGCTCGCCTGCGCATCGGCCGTCTGCTTCATCTCGGTGGCGAACTGCGGCATAAAGCGCAGCGCGATACCCATAATCATACCGAGCTCGTGCGCAGGAAGTCCCACACGCGCAAACGGCGCGAGCAGGCGCTCAAAGCCCGCGGTGAGGTCGAGCGTCGGTGTGGTGAGCGTGATGGCGCTCATACCGGCCATCATCAAGGTCAGGCGGCACGCCATAAAGGCGGCGGAATGCAACGAGCCCTCGCTTATCTGCAAAAAGCCGAGCTGCCACAGAATGCGCCCACTCTGGTCGGAAAACAGGTTGAGCACCGCGACCACCGCGACGATCGCCAGCAGCGGCGCCATCGATGACAGGACGCGACGAGCCGGCACCCGGGACACGGTATAGATCAGGACGACGAAGATTGCGACCGGGACCAGTCCGCGGAAGCTGCTGACCGTGAGCGTCGTGATCAGAAACACAAAGCCCAAGAGCAACTTGGTTCGCGGGTCCAGGCGGTGGATTGCACT
>CAKUHM010000274.1 GCA_934655835.1 uncultured Collinsella sp.
TCCCGTAGGAAAACTGTAAATTGTTTTAGGAGGTCGCCGTGATCAAGGCAGTGCTATTTGATATGGATGGCGTGCTGGTCGATACCGAGTGGTTCTACAACCGTCGTCGCGTGGCGTTTATGGAAGAGAAGGGCTTTCACTTTGACGAGATCCCCGATCTTTCGGGGTCTAACGAGCCGGCCATTTGGCAGGCGCTGGTGCCCGACGATGTCGAGCTGCGCGAGCGCCTGCGCGTGGAGTACAAGCAGGTCTACAGCCCGGTTCATCCCGTACCGTATGCCGAGTTGCTCAACGAGCAGGCGGAGCCGGTGATGCGCGAGCTACACGAGCGCGGCGTGATGTGCGCCATAGCGAGCTCGTCCTATCGTGAGCTGATTGATGAGCTGGTGGAGATTGCCGGGATCGGCGACGTGCTGGATTACACCATCAGCGGCCACGAGTGCAGCGCGTTCAAGCCCGATCCCGAGATCTACCTGCGCGCCATGGAGGCGCTGGGCGTGGAGCCGGCCGAGTGCCTGGTCATCGAGGACTCGCCGATGGGTATCGAGGCGGGCAAGCGCTCCGGCGCCCGAGTCCTGGCGCTGCGTCCGCACGAGGGCGTCAACCTGGACCAGTCCGCCGCCGACGCCATCATCGACAACCTCGCCGACATCCTATCTGCTATCTAGCAGCAAACCACCACAAAGGGGACAGGCACCTTTGTGGTGGTTTTTTCTTACTCCATGCTACAATCGCCGGCATGCGCCACAATTACATCTGCTTTCGAAAGGAGCCTACGTGGCGAACGCCATCGATCAGCTCACGGACCGAGTGCTCGTGCTCGGCCGCCTCACCATCGTCCGCCGCGCCATCACTGCCGTGGCGGTCACCATATCCGCCATTCTGCAGACCTTCCTGATCCAGGCATTCATTCGGCCTGCCGACCTGCTTCCCAGCGGCCTCACCGGCGTTGCGGTCCTGCTCGATCGCGTAACCTCGCTCGGCGGCATTCATATCGACACCTCGCTCGGCATGCTCGCGCTCAACATTCCCGTGGCGCTCCTATGCTGGAGTGGCATTAGCAAACGCTTCGTAATCTTCTCGATGATGCAAGTTGTGCTCTCATCGCTGTTCCTCAACATCTTTCATTTCGCTCCGTTTTTGGGCGACAAGATCATGCTCATCATTTTTGGCGGCGTGGTCTCGGGTCTGGGCGCTGCCATCGCGCTCAAGTCCGGCGCATCCACCGGCGGCACCGACTTTATCGCGCTGTGGGTCTCCAACCACACGGGCAAGACTATCTGGGGCGTCATCTTTGGTTTCAACTGCTTTATCTTGGCGATCTTTGGCTTTATGTTTGGCTGGGACAATGCGGCGTACTCCATCGTGTTCCAATTTATTTCGACCAAGACCATCGACAGTTTCTATCGTCGCTACGACCGTGTGACGCTGCAGATCACGACGCGCAAGGCAGACGAGGTCATGACCGCCTATGTTGACCATTTTCAGCACGGCATTAGCTGCGCCGAGGTCATCGGCGGATACAGCCGCGAAAAGATGTACCTGCTGCACGCCGTTGTCTCGACCTACGAGAGCCAGGACATTATCAAGCTGGTGTGCGACATTGATCCCAGCGCCGTGATCAATGTGTTCCACACGCTCAACTTTGTGGGCGGCTGGTGGGGCGGTCATGTCGATGAACCCATGCCCACGGCCGTGCCAGATCCGGACAAGCCCGCGCGCATTGCCAGTAGACAGGCGCGCTTGAGCGAGCAGGACAGCCTGCAGCAGGACGACGGCAAGTAAGGATTTGCTGTATGCGGTATATCGTTTTATCAAACTGAGGTAACATATAAAAAGACGTTATATACGTATTAGTTATTTCGCTATTTTGATAAGAGTGACCAGATATGTCCGCACCCAAAAATGCACCGCTTTACCAGCAGATTTACGATGAGATTAAGGATTCGATCGAGAAGGGTGTTTATGCACCCAAGGAGCGCATTCCGTCTGAGCTTGAGCTTGCCGAGCAGTACGAGGTAAGCCGCATTACGGTGCGCCGCGCCGTCGAGGAGCTGTGTTCCGACGGCTACCTGGTCAAGCAACAGGGCCGCGGCACGTTTGTTGCCACGCCGCACATCAACCGCCAGTTCCATGCCACGGCGCTGCAGACGTTTACCGAGCTGTGCACATCGAATGGCATGAAGGCCGGCGCGCATGTGGTCGATCGCCAGATTGTGCCGGCACGTCAAAACGAGATGGAGTTCTTTGGCCTGCAGAAGGACGCGCTGTTGCTGCACATTAAGCGCGTGCGTACGGCCGATGGCGAGCCCATCTTTGAGGAGAACATTTTCGTGCCGTTTGATGAATATCGTGAGCTGCTGACGGC
>CAKUHM010000275.1 GCA_934655835.1 uncultured Collinsella sp.
TGAAGGCCGAAAAGCGCAATTGGTACTCGGAGGACGCCCTTGGCGAGAAGCGTATTGGCCCCGCGGGTAGCGTCGTGTGCTGCAGCATCATTCTGTTTGCGCTGCTGTGCTGCGCGTGGATTGGGCCCGAGCGGCTTGCCATGAGTGCGCCCTCGGTGCTGCGCGGTAAATATTTCGAAGGCTCGGGCGTCGTGGGCATCTTTATAGGCACCGTGGCGTTTGCCCTCCTAGCGCCGTTTGTGGGCGGCCTGATCGACGGCATCGATCGCAAGCTGTCCGCCCGTATGCAGGGCCGCGTGGGCCCGCGCCTGCTGCAACCGTTCTACGACGTTGCCAAGCTGCTGCGCAAGGCCCCTGCCAGCGTAAACACCATGGATGATACCTACATGGCGTGCGCGCTCATCTTTACCGTGGTGGGTGGCGGCATCTTTGTGTCGGGCTCCAACACGCTGCTGTGCGCTTTCATGGTTACGCTTGCCGCGATCTTTGTGGTGCTGGCGTCCGCCTCGACGCAAAGCCCGTTTGCGCAGGTCGGCGCCGACCGCGAGCTGCTTCAGGTTATGAGCTACGAGCCCGCCGTTTTGCTGATGAGCGTGGGCCTGTATCTCGCCACCGATAGCTTCGATTCCATTGCCGTGACCGGGCAGTCGGTCCCCATCATCGTGTACAGTGCGCCCATTTTCCTCGCGCTGCTTGCGGTGCTCACCATCAAACTGCGCAAGTCGCCGTTCGACCTTTCGTACTCGCATCACGCACATCAGGAGATCGTCCAGGGTGTCGCCACCGAGATGAGCGGCGGTACGCTGGCAAAGATGACCCTCATGCACTGGTGCGAGACCGTGCTGTTTTTGATGTGGGTGGGCATGTTCTTTGTCTGGGACAACCCGGTGAGTTGGGTTGTTGCCCTGGTCGTGATGGCCGTGACGTATTTTGTCGAGGTGCTGATCGACAACACCTTCGCCCGTAGCACCTGGCGCAGCTGCTTTAAGCTCGGCTGGGGCGTGGCGCTGGTGTTTGGCCTGCTCAACCTTATGCCCATCCTCGTTGACGTGTTTATTTAGGAGGCGGCATCCATGGATCATAAAATGTCGCGCTCGCCGTGGGTTATTCATTACGACGGCTCGAGCTGCAACGGATGCGATATCGAGGTGCTGGCCTCGCTCACGCCGCTGTTCGATGCGGAGCGCTTTGGCGTGGTCAACACCGGCAACCCCAAGCATGCGGACATCTTTTTGGTGACGGGTTCGGTCAACGCGCAAAACCTGCCCGTCGTGCGCCAGATCTACAACCAGATGCTCGAGCCCAAGTGCGTGGTGGCGTGCGGTATTTGCGCATGCTCGGGTGGCGTGTTCCGCGATGCGTACAACGTGATCGGCGGCGTGGACCGCGCGATTCCCGTGGACGTGTACGCGCCCGGGTGCGCCATTCGCCCCGAGACGGTGATCGATGCCATCGTGGAGGCGTGCGGCATCCTGGACCAGAAGGAGGCCGTGATGCGCGCCGGCGGCGATCCGCTCACCGTGGGCGGCGCTGCTACCTGGGACGGTGGCGTTGAGCTGGGCGAGAGCGGATTTGTGGCCGCGGGGGCCGGCGATGGGGCCGCCGTTGGCGACGCACCTGCTGGGACGCCCGCCGCGTCCGTCGCTGCAAAGGAGGCCGAGTAATGCAAGAGGCAATCTATATCACCGTCGGGATCGATGAGTTGCTGTCGCATGTCCAGGAGCTCAAGGGCGTCGGCGCGCGCTTTGTGCAAATGCACGCCGAGCGCTGTGTGGACGACGGCTCGTATCGCCTGGTCTATACGTTTATCAACATTCGCGCCGCCCAGGAGCAAATTGCTCAGGACGGTAACTATGCGATCGAGAACCTGGTGGTTGAGGGCATCGGCCAGTACCAGGAGATCCCGTCCATCAGCTCGTATTATCCGGCGGTATTCCCGTTTGAAAATGAGGTCCACGACCTGTTTGGTCTTGCCATTACCGACATGCAGATCGACTTTAAGGGCTTTTTCTACCAGGTCTCGACCGCTGAACCCATGAGCGTTATCACGCCCGAGGTGAAGGCTGCGCGTGAGAAGGCCATGAAGGTCCGCGCGGCTGCCGAGGCTAAGGCGCGCAAGGCCGCTGCCGAGAAGGCCGCCGCGGCTGCGGCTGCTGCAGGGGAGGGCGTTGCGGGCGCCGGCGATGCCGCGGGCGCCGCCGCTCAGCCCGCTGCGGCTGCCGGCTCCGATGCTCAGCATGACGAGGCCGCGGCCAAGGCCGCACTTAAAGCCGCCGAGATGGAGGCAAAGCTCGCCGCCATGGATCCCGAGAAAGCGGCCAAGGTCCGCGCGGCGCTTGCCGCCAAGGCCGCCCGCGACAA
>CAKUHM010000276.1 GCA_934655835.1 uncultured Collinsella sp.
ACTCCTTCCATATATATGTAGAGCGCCACGAGCGCTCGGGCGAGGTCCTGATGCGCAAGGAGCGCGGCGCCGACCACGCCGCGCCTTCTGTGGGCTACGTCGATGTGCTCGCCGCCTATCCGTGCGATGAGTGTGGCCGTAAGCTCGCCTTTGGCACCCACGTGGCGCTCGAGGTCGCCGAGCAGCGCCTGACCAAGACCATCGAGGGCGGCGTGATGGGCTCGCGCATGCTCGATGACCAGCTGCGCATCACGCAGCTCGCAGCCCTTCCCGGCAACGACGGCGACGACCCCACCTGCGGCCTGATCTTCGACGCCTGCCGCGGCGACATCTGCCCTGCGCTCAAGGGCTGGAGCAATGCCACGCAAAAGACCGCTGTCAACGGCATCGCACTCGAGTACGGCTTCTTTGAGCCGAGCTTTAAGGCCGAGGACTCGGCATGCTTCAATCCCTTCGCGCCCGAGGCCACAGTCGTGCCCCAAAAGGCCCCGCTCGTGGTGTATCTGCACGGCGCCGGCGAGGGCAAGGGCGCCACGCAGGGCGAAGGCGCCACGCGCGCCTATATCGGCAACCGCGTGACGGCCATCAGCCAGACGCAGATCCAGCGCTACTTTGGCGGCTTTGCCTGGGTGCTCGTGCCGCAGTCGCCCACGTTTTGGATGGACAACGGCGTCGAGCAGCTCGGCCACTCCAACCAGAGCATCTACTCCCCCGTCATTAAGGCGCTCATCGACGAGTTTGTTGCCGAGCATGCCGACCGCATCGACACCGACCGCATCGTGGTCGCCGGCCTTTCCAACGGCGGCTTTATGACGCTGCGCCTGTGCGCCGACTACCCCGATTTCTTCGCCGCGGGCCTTCCCTGCTGCGCGCCGTGGTACAACGCCACGGACGAGGACGTCGCCGCCCTTGCCAAGACGCCGCTGTGGTTTACGCACTCCAAGGGCGATGAGCTCGTGTCTCCGCAGGAGACCGTGCTGCCGCTCACGGCTCGCCTGCGCGCTGCCGGCGCCAACGTGCACCTCACGTACTTTAGCCATGTCGAGGACCTGACCGGACGCTACCGCGAGGCCGACGGCTCGCCCAAGAAGACGTTCAACCATGGCGTGTGGATCCACCAATTCAACGACATGTGTTATCAAGACATCGACGGGGGCAACGTACTCATCGACGGCGAGCCGGTGGGCTGCTGGGAGTGGTCGGCCAGAGTTTCGAGATAACCATCCCATCGGGGCCCTGACCTTTAGTTTTGTAAACGTCCTCGCGCATGAGTCCCGCTTATCCTGCTCCTTTGGAGCAACGGATAAGCGGGACCCGCGCTGCGGAATGTTTACAAAACTAAAGGTCAGGGCCCCTAGGTTAACGTTGTTCGAAACGCTGGACGAGCGCTTCCGGCGGGCCGCCGGGTTGACGGCGATGAGGGCGGGGGTCCCGTCTTGCCTTGCGCGTAACTGGCTGAAATGATTTTGGTTGGAGCTGTTTTTATGTCCCAAAATTTGACTCGGGTGATTGTTACTACTGATATGGAAGTCGATGATATGAACTCGCTCGTTCATTTGGCTCTGTATCTTAACTTGCTTGACGTGCAGGCTGTGGTGTATACGGCTTCGCAGTATCACTTTCTTGGGGATGGGGTTCATACGCTCGGCGAGGTGAATCCGCATTGGCGGACCAAGGGGCGTCGTTCCTATGAGTGGGATGTTGTGCCTCATGAGCCTGATCCGCTGGCTGGGGAGCTTCTTGAGTATCGGCCGTTTCCTGAGCATTGGATTGAGAGTCTTTGGAGCAACGAGTATGCTCAAGCTTGGCCGCAGCTGCAGGCGAATGCGGACGCTGCCGGTGAGCCTGCGTTTCCCACGCCGGCTCAGATGATTGAGCGTACGTTTGTAGGCAACGTTGCCTTTGAGGGTGATGTGCGCGCGGAGACTGAAGGTTCGCGCGTGATTGCTCAAGCGATTTTGGATGATGATCCGCGCACGCTTTGGCTGCTCAGCTGGGGCGGTATGAATACGATCGTTCGTGCGCTTATGAGTATTGATGAGCGCTATCGCGATACGCCTGAATGGCCCTCTGTGCAGCAGCGCGTCTATCAGAAGGTGCGCGTGATGGGCGTTGCCGATGGTGTGGGACAGGACAATTCTTGGCTCGACCATGGGCGCGAGCTTTTTCCCGAGCTCATCTTTTGGTGCGTGCCCTATATGTACGGCGGCTACGTTGATGCCAAAAAGGCTCAGCCCGATACGCTGCCGCTGTTTCAGGCTCCCTGGCCTGCACAGAATCTCACCCAAGGCAACGGCCCCCTTATGGCGCGCTATATGCTCTACGGCGATGGCAAGGTGTACGAAAACGAGCCCGAGCG
>CAKUHM010000277.1 GCA_934655835.1 uncultured Collinsella sp.
GGCTTTTCGTGCATTCAGCTGCCGAGCAAGGTGCTCTATAAGTCGATGGGCATCAACCGCTTGGGCCTTACGCGCGAGCTTGCCGACCACTTGCGCGCGGTGCTCGACGAGGCAGGCGTCTCGGTCGCCGTGTTCGGCTGTTATAAGAATCTAGCGACCCCCGATCGCCAGCAGCTCATGGACAACTTTGCCGAGTACGAGGCATGCCTGAACTTTGCCAAGATGCTCGGTGGCAGCCCGGTGGGCACCGAGACCGGTCGCCCCAACGCGCAGAATCGCGTGGCGGACGACCGTATGACCGACGAGGCGCTCGATGCCTTCGTGGATGGGCTCAAGTACGTCTGCACCCGTGCCGAGGCAATGGGCGGTCAGATTTTGATCGAGCCTGGCTGGAATGAGACGGTCAACACGCCCCAGCGTTGCCGCGAGGTGCTCGAGCGTGTGCCGAGCTCGGCGCTCGGTGTGATTTACGACCCGGTGTCGCTGCTGCATCCCAGCGTTGTCGGTGAGGCGCAGGAGATTACCTCGCGTATGCTCTACCTGTGCGGCAGCAAGGTTCGCGTACTGCACGCGAAGGACTACGAGGTCGTGGATAACGAGGACGAGGCCGGCTGGTGCGATGGCACGGGCTCGCGTTTGGTGTGCCATGGCGTGGGCGAGACGGGTCGTTACGACTTTGAGCCCGTCGTTGCCTGGGCCGCTGCCGCCTGTCCGGGCATTCCGTGTGTGGTCGAGAACAGCGTGCCGGCAACGGCGTTGGGCTGTTTGACCACGTTGCAGAGCATGTCTGCGCGCTGCGAGGGCGCGCATCGCGAGCTGTAATGTTACCGACGGCCGTGGTGGCCGATTGGATTGCTGATGTTAAGCGGCGGCGAGGTTTTCGTCGCCGCTCTGTTGGGTTAGATAAGAGGGGAATCGCGTGGCTATCCACATCGTCGAGGAAGCAAATCGTTGTCTGGGCTGCAAAAGGGCGTTCTGCCAGATTAAGGGCTGTCCGGTGCAGACGCCCATTCCGCAGGTCATCGACTTGTTTAAGCAGCGTCGTCTGGAGGAAGCGGGTGAGCTGCTGTTCCAGAACAATCCTATGAGCGCCGTCTGCTCCATGGTCTGCAACCACTCCGGACAATGTGAGGGTTCGTGTGTTCAGGGTCGCAAGGGTGCGCCGGTGCATTTTTCGAGCATTGAGAACTATATCTCGACGGCATATCTCGACCGCAAGGAATGGAAGCCGGCGCCGTCGTGCGGCAAGAAGGTCGCCGTGGTCGGCTCCGGTCCTGCCGGTATTACCGTGGCGATTAAGATGGCCCAGCTGGGCTGCGCTGTCACCGTGTTTGAGCAGCGCCCCGAGATCGGCGGCGTGCTGGAGTACGGCATTCCCGAGTTCCGTCTGCCGCGCTCGCTGGTGCAAAAGTACCGCCACGTGATGTGCTCGCTCGGCGTGCGCGTGCGTCCCTCGACCACGATCGGCGGCGCGCTGCATATCGACGATCTGTTGCGCGACGGTTATGACGCGGTCTTTGTGGGCACCGGCACTTGGCGTGCCCGCAAGCTGGGGATTCCCGGTGAGTCGCGCGGTAACGTGCTGTTTGGTATCGACTATCTGGTCGACCCCACAAGTGTGGCGATCGGGCAGAACGTGGCGGTTATCGGCGCCGGTAACGTCGCTATGGATGTTGCCCGTACCGCGCTGCGCTCGGGCGCTCGCAAGGTCACCGTGTATGCCCGCTCGCGCCACATCTCTGCCATCGATGACGAGGTCGAGCTGACCGAACTCGACGGTGCCGAGATCGTGTGCGGTAAGGCCATCTGCGCTATCGACGATAACGGCCCCGTGTTCGAGACGGCTATCTTCGACGAGGACAACAACGTGGTGGGCTACGAGGAAGAGCTCGACCATGCCGCGGCCGATACCATCGTCATCGCGGCCTCGCAGGTGCCCAAGGACAAGCTCGTGCTTACGACGGGCGGCCTGGAGACCGACCATCGCGGCCTGCTTTCGGTCGATGAGCACGGCATGACCACCGTGCCCGGCGTCTTTGCCGCCGGCGACGTGGTCAATGGCCCGCTCACCGTAGTCCATGCCGTAGCCGGCGCTAAGCTCGCCGTCGAAGGCATGACATCCTACCTGGGCCTCTAACCCATCCCACCCTTATCAGTTGCGGTGAAATACGGACTGTTTTGGCTGTCAAAAGCCTCAATTGCTCCGTATTCCACCGCAACTTTTTTATGGGTCGAGCAAAAGGTGGGGAGTGTGTGAGGTCGCGTACTGGGCGGGTGCTGATACGATAGGGGAATCAGCAAGTGCCGCCACGCGGCTCAAACGAAAGGAAGCCTGTATGGAGTCCTCCGCCTATCCGA
>CAKUHM010000278.1 GCA_934655835.1 uncultured Collinsella sp.
TCCCATTTCACGGTGAGCTCGCGCTTGCCGATGGTGAACGTGCCAGGCTTGAACGTAATCTCGTAGTTGGGGTTGGCACCGTCGGCCTGCGACGCCGTCACGGCGTAGCCGCCCTTGCGCACGGTCTCGCCGCCCTCGCGGGAGACGGTGATGTCCTGGAGGGACTCGCCCTCGACGAGCTCGCCCTTGGCGACCTTCCAGCCCAGTCCGGGATCAACGTCGCCGTACGTCTTGGAAGCATCGGATGCCGTCACGGTGACCTTGCGAGGCGTCACCACAAGCTCGGCCTCGCCCTCGATAGCAGCTCCTTCGACGGTCGCGCTGTACTTGAACGGCAGGGTGCCGACGTTCTTGATCTCGGGGGCCGTGGCAGACCAATTGACGCCACCGTCGATGCTGTACTGGACCGCCGTGCCCTCGGGCAGGGCTGAGACATCGGCAGTGTGGACCTTGCCGTCATACTCGCCGGAGTAGCCAGCAACAGAGGCTGCCGGGATTACAACCTCCTCGGAGGAGTTGTAGCCACAGACAGTGCAGTGCAAATGCTTGGATCCAGGCTTCTCGACCGTAGGCTTCTCATCGATTACCCACTCGAAGGTATGCTCGGCAACGTCAATCCGCTCACCGCACGCGCAAACATGCCAGTGAGAAGAGCCGTCGCTCTTCCAGCCGGTGCCATCGGGCTCGTGCTTGACGATGCCCTCGACAGCAATCTCGGTGTCTTTCTCAACCTTAGAGAGTTGGTAAACGCCCTGTTCGCTAGGCTTGATGGTCTCGCCGTTTGCCTTAACAGCAAGATCCTTGGTCGCGTAATAGCCGTCCGCGACCGCAAGCATAAGCGTCGCAGAACCGTGCCAGTCGAGCTCGGTCGCGTCAGCCGCGAGCGTGTAGCCCGCCTGCTCAGCCGGCAGCGTCAGCTTGAGCTTGGGTCCAGCGGCGATCGTAACGGTAACGGTCTCGGAGGCCTCGTAATTCGTCGTCGCTCCGTAGCGCAGACGGTATGAACCGGGCGCCAGATTCCCGAGCTTGTCGCCATCGACCAGATCGCTTGCCTTGATGTACATCATCTCTTTGCTAGGCTTGCCCAGCAGCATCGACGTGTCAACGCCCTCAATCTTGCCATCGTGCTTACCGCTCACGGTTTCCGCCGTCGCCTTTACATTGGGAGCGCTATCCCGTTTGGCCTTGGCGATAGCATAGGTGCATTCAATGCGCGAAGAGGGCTTCCGATAATTAGCAAGAACTGCGTCCTCACCAACAAGCGTGCTCACATACGCCGTATACGTGCCGGCATTTACCTTTGCGGCGTCAACTACCTTCAGAGACACGTCGTCGCCGTTAACCAAATTAGTTATCTCTGCCGTGGGGCCCTGTTCTTGGCCGTTGTAAACGTATTGACCAACATTCCACGTCACATCGATAGTGCGACGCGTAATGGTGAACTCGCCAGCCTCAAACGTAATGTCGTAATTAGCGTTGGCGCCCTTTTCCTGAGAAGCCGTCACCTTGTACGTCTTATAACCAGTCAGGACTTTCTCACCCTCATCACGCTTGTACGTGATACCGGAAAGCGTATCGCCCTCCATAAGGGAGCCAGCCGTCACGTTATAGGTAAAGTCGGGATCCGGATCGCCATACGTTTTAGAAGCAGTAGCAGGCGCCACCGCGATCGGGTACGGCGTCACCTCGAGCGTCACCTGTCCCTCGATGTCGGAAGCACCGGGGGTGATCACCTTATAGTCGACCGTGGCCTTGCCGACATTTTTGATTGTGGGAGCATCCGATTTCCACGTGACGCCACCATCGATACTGAACTGAGCCGTCGCGCCATCCTTAAGGTCCATGCTCACGGCATGCTCTTTGCCGTCATACACGCCGACATAACCGCCGATGCACGCCGGAGGAATCTCCTCCTCGCACAGGACATAGCCGCACGTGGAGCATTGATACCGCTTTAGACCAGGCTTCTCGCTGGTAGGAGCCGTGACTTCCTCCCAGCAGAACTCATGCTTGCCTTCGTTTATTTTCTCTTTGCAACGGCACACCTGCCAGTGAGTGCCATCTGCGCCCTTGGTATTTAACCAAGTACCGTCTTTCGACGCGCAAGGACCCTCAGCAATTGTGAAGACGTTGGCCGACGAAGCGTAATGGTTGTTGTCCTCCTTAAAGCGCACTTCGTACTTCTCGGCGGACAAATGATCGATTGAAGTTTCACCGGCAGGGACGGATTTCCACCTTTTGGCCCCGAATTTTTTCCACTCATAGGTCTCATTCAGGTTGGAAAGCGACCCGTCATTGAGGAAATGCGCGCTTTCGCCCTTGATCTTGACACCCGTGCCGGCGCTA
>CAKUHM010000279.1 GCA_934655835.1 uncultured Collinsella sp.
CAAGGCCTGCTACTACGACACCGACATCGATTTCTAATCGACTCTTGTTATCGTAACGAGGGGCTCCGCACGTATCTGTACGGAGCCCCTTTCTTTTTTTCTTTTAGAGAATGGGATAGTTATGGCTGCAATTTTCAATAGCCCCAGCAAGTACATCCAGGGTCCGGACGAGCTCGCCAAGCTCGGCTCCTATGTCGAGCCGCTCGGCGCTAAGGCCCTCGTCATCGTGACGCCTTCGGGCAAGAAGCGCGTCGGTGCCAAGATCGAGGGCGGCTTTGCCGAGGCTAAGTCCGAGCTGCTGTTTGAGGACTTTAACGGCGAGTGCTCCAAGGGCGAGGTTGATCGCCTGGTTGCGCTCGCTCGCGACAACGGTTGCGACATCATCGTCGGTGTCGGTGGCGGCAAGATCCTCGATACCGCTAAGGCCGTTGCCTATTACCTGGAGTCCCCGGTTATCATTTGCCCCACCATTGCTTCGACCGATGCCCCGTGTTCGGCGCTTTCGGTGCTCTACACCGACGATGGCCAGTTCGATAAATATCTCTTCCTTAAGGCAAACCCCAACATTGTCCTGATGGATACGACGGTTATCGCGGCGAGCCCGGTGCGCCTGACGGTTTCCGGTATGGGCGATGCGCTCGCAACCTACTTTGAGGCCCAGGCGACGCATGATGCCGACGGCGGTACCTGTGCTGGCGGCAAGGGCGGTATGGCCGGCCTGGCGCTCGCCAAGCTCTGCTACGAGACGCTCATGGCCGATGGCGTCAAGGCCAAGGTCGCCCTGGAGAAGGGTGCGCTCACGCCTGCCGTCGAGCATATCATCGAGGCCAATACGCTGCTTTCGGGCATTGGCTTTGAGAGCTCGGGCCTTGCTGCTGCTCATGCCATCCACAATGGCCTGACGATGCTGCCCGAGTGCCACGGCATGTATCACGGCGAGAAGGTCGCCTTTGGCACCATCGTCCAGCTGGTGCTCGAGGATGCTCCGACCGAGAAGCTCGAGGAGGTCTTGGACTTCTGCATCGAGCTGGGTCTTCCCGTTACGATGAAGGAGCTCGGCGCTGCCGAGTTTACGCGCGAGCAGGCCATGATCGTTGCCGAGGCCGCCTGTGCACCCGAGGACACCATGTGCAACATGCCGTTTGAGGTGACGCCCGAGATGGTCGCAAGCGCCATTCTGGGCGCCGACGCGCTGGGCCACTACTATCTCATGGATGAGTAAATCAAGCTAAGGAAGGGGCAAAGCCAACAGATGGCTTTGCCTCTTTTGCTATGGTGCAAAGGGGTCAGGTTACTTTGCACCAATCGTTGTTTGATGAAGGGCGGATTCTCGTATGGCGCTTCCTATGGTTTATGGCGGTCCCGGCCGGTATGTTCAGGGGCCGGGCGAACTTTCGCGTCAGGGCAGGTATTTGTCATGGTTGGGCTGCGCTGCCTATGTCTTGTTTGACCAGGGCACCGAGGATCGGCTGTGCAGGCAGATCGTCGATGGATTTCTGGATGAAGATCTAAGCGAGCCGTTCTTTAAGATTTACAACGGTCCGTGTACGGAAGATGCCGTTGTCGAAATGGCCAAGGAAGCCCGGGCCGAGTATTGCGACATGGTGGTGGGCATTGGCGGCGGCAAGATGCTCGATATCGCAAAGGCCGTTGCGTTTTATGCTGAGCTGCCGTTGTGCGTATGCCCCACGGCGGCCTCAATGGATGGTCCGTGCAGCGCGATTTCGGTGCTGTATCACGAGGATGGGTCGTTCGACCGCTACTTGATACTCGACAAAAATCCCGATCTGGTCGTGGTTGATACCAACGTGGTTGCGGCAGCACCACTGCGGATGACGGTCGCCGGTATGGGCGACGCACTGGCAACGTACTTCGAGGCGCGTTCGTGTGCCGCGGCGCACGGCGCTAACGAGCACGGTGGCGCGCCGGGACACTTGGCCTTGGTTACGGCTCGTGCCTGCTATGACACGCTCATGGAGTGCGGCGTCGCTGCCAAGCGCGATCTCAAAAAGGGCCGTATATCGCCGGCGGTTGAGCGCCTGATCGAGTGCAATATTCTGCTTTCGGGTGTTGGCTTTGAGAGTGGCGGCCTGGCGTTGGCACATGCCATCGCCAACGGTCTAACGATTCTGCCCGAGTGCAAGGCCATGCATGGTGAGGCCGTGGCATTTGGCCTGGTGGTGCAGCTGCGCCTGGAGCGTGCGCCCGAGCTTAATCAGGTGCTCGAGTTTTGCCAGCGCGTCGGCCTGCCGACGACGCTCGAGGAGCTTGGGCTTGGCGAGATTTCCGATGCCGATCTGCTGAGTGTTGCGGATGCAGCCTTTAGAAACGTGCGCAATATG
>CAKUHM010000280.1 GCA_934655835.1 uncultured Collinsella sp.
GGCGTCGAGGACGGCGGCCGCGGTGTTGGCGGCGCAGTCGCGTGAGTCGATGATGTAGTCGGCCCAGGCGCGGTAGCGCGGCATGCGCTGCTCGGCAAGCTTGTCGATGCCATCGCGGGCGGTGATGGGGCGCCCCTTGTGGGCGAGCTCGTCGAGCTTGCGGTTGAGCATCACAATCTGGCTGTTCTGGTGCAGCAGCGGGTAGTTTTCGTCGCGCGTAACGACGCCGCCGCCGGTGGAGAGCACCAGGCCGCTGCGCTTGGAGATGTCGGCCAGCGCCGCCGTCTCCTGTTCGCGGAAGGCCGCCTCGCCGCGCTCGACGATAAAGTCGGCGCAGGGCATGCCCAGGCGCTCCTCGAGGGCGCGGTCCAGGTCGATGTGCTCTCGCCCCGTGAGCAGGGCAATCTGCTCGCCCACGCGGGTCTTGCCCGAGCCCGGCATACCGATCAGCGCGATGTTCTGTTCGCGGCGTGACAGGCGCTCCGTCACATCCAGGATGCGCCCGCGCGGGGTGACCTGGCCGGTATAGCGCTCGACGGCCTGCGCTGCCTGGGCAACGAGCATCAGCAGACCGCCGATGCAGGGGATACCGCGGCGCTCTGCCTCGAGCATCAGGCCCGTGCAGGCGGGGTTGTATACGATGTCAATGACGCCCTCGAGCGCATCGAGGCCCTCGAGCGTGCAGGGCGCATCGGGGCAGTGGGGGAACATGCCGGCGGGCGTGCAGTTGACGAGCAGCGCGGCGTCGGACTGCTGGGCGATGTTGTCGTAGTTGACCTCGCTCGTGCGGCCTACGGGCACGACGATGACGCCCAGATCGCCTAGCACCATGCTTGCCGTGGTGCCGGCACCGCCGGTGGCGCCGAGCACGAGGGCCTTCTTGCCAGCGACCTCGACGCCCAGTTCCTCGACTAGGCACTGAAAACCGAAGTAGTCGGTGTTGTCGCCGCGCAGACGGCCATCGGGCAGACGCGTGATGGTGTTGACGTTGCCCATGCGCTCGGCGAGCGGGCTCAGCTCGTCCAGGTACTCCATGACGGCACGCTTGTAGGGGATGGTCACGTTGGTGCCTTCCCACTCGTCGCCCGTCATAAAAGCCTGGAGGTCCTCGGGCTCGCGCTCAAAACGCACGTACTCGAGCCCCGCGAGCTCCTTGTAGATGGTCGGGGTGTAGCTGTGGCCCAGCACACGGCCTAGCACGCCGTAGGGGCGGGTTGCGGCGACATCGGTCATCTAGAGCACCTCCGTGTAGCTGCCAAAGTAGGTGAAGCTCTCGCACACGTCGTCGATCGATTCGAGCAGGTCGTCGAGGGCCTTACTGCCAAAGGGGCAGTCCAGGTCAAAGTAGAACATAAACTCAAAGTCGTGCCCGGGGATGGGGCGGCTCTCGAGCTTGATGAGGTTGATGTTGAGCGCGTAGAAGCGCTCGAGCACGCGGTAGAGGGCGCCCGGCTCGTTGGCCGTGGTGATCATAAGCGAGGTGCGGTTGGCGCCGGGGTATACGCGCGGCTCGCGGCTGATGACGACGAAGCGCGTGTAGTTGTTGTCCGAGTCCTGGATGTTGGGCTCCAGCACCTCCAGACCGTAGAGCGCCGCGCAGCTGCGCGAGGCGATGGCGGCAACATCGGTACGGTCGGAGTTTGCGACCATTTCGGCCGACATGGCCGTGTTGGGGTACTTGGTGGCGTGCAGGTCGTGGGCCTCGATAAAGCCGGCACACTGGGCGATGGCTTGGCCGTGGCTGTAGACCTCGCGCACGTCCTGCAGCTTGGTACCGGGTTTGACGAGCAGGTTGTGGTCGATCTTGAGGCGCAGCGAGCGCACGATGTGGAAGTCGAACTGGGCGAGCAGGTCGTAGACGGCGTTGACCGAGCCGGCGGTGGAGTTTTCGATGGGCAGCACGCCAAACTCGCAGAAGTCGTCGCGCACGGCACGCATGACGCCCTCGAAGGTTTCGAAGAAAGCGATATCGGGCACATCGAAGAGCTTGCATGCGGCAATCTGGCTGTAGGCTCCTTCGACGCCCTGGCAGGCGACGCTGGCCGTCTGGGGGAAGGGCGTGTCGAGGGGTGCGGCCGTAGCGTGGGCCTTTTGCGACACCGTGATGCCCTTGAGCTCGTTGATGTAGCGCTGCTGCTCGGCCTTACTCATGCTCATGAGGAGGCGGAACAGGGTGATAGTCTGCGCCTCATACCGCTCGGGTGCGCGGCTGGCGAGGTTGTTGAGCTTGGAGCGCTCGCGGGCGGGGTCGAAGACGGCCTTGCCCATCTCGATTTTTGACTTGGCGACCTCGGTGGCAATGTCCATGCGCTCGATAAAGCTGTTGAG
>CAKUHM010000281.1 GCA_934655835.1 uncultured Collinsella sp.
ATATTAAAGAGTGCGGTACGGCTGGCGTTGGTGTAGTCGGTGGCAAAGACCTGGCCGCCGGTGAGGTTGTAGATGAGCCAGGTGTCGATGGTGCCAAACATGAGGTCGCCCGCCGCCGCGCTCTCGCGCGCACCGTCGACGTTGTCGAGAATCCACTGCACCTTGGAGGCCGAGAAATACGGATCGAGCGTGAGCCCCGTGCGGGCACGCACCAGCTCTTCTGCGCCCTGCTCAACCAACGCGTCGATTGCCGGCGCGGTGCGGCGGCACTGCCATACGATGGCGTTATAGATGGGCTGGCCGCTCACACGGTCCCAGACCACCGTGGTCTCGCGCTGGTTGGAGATGCCAATGGCGGCGATGCGGTCGGAATGGATACCGCTCTTAAACTGGACCTCCATCATGACCGCGATCTGGCTGGCGAGAACCGCCATGGGGTCCTGCTCTACCCAACCGGGGCGCGGAAAACTGGTTTTGACGCTGCGGCGCGCTTGGGCGACGATGCAGCCATACTCGTCGACAATGGTCGCGAGTACCGAGGTGGTGCCGCAGTCGAGCGCCATGATGTAGGAACCGCCAAAGCCAAACGAGGCATCTTCCATGCCCAGGCTGCCTAGATTCAATGACATCGCTTGCACCTTTCTATTGCATCGGGTCGGACAGGACCCGTTCGATCTGGGATGCGGGAAGTGCGCCTTGGCGCAGGATCTGGAGCTCGCCGTGCTGGAACGACACGATGGTCGAGGCGTCGCGGCACGGGGTCTCGCCGGCGTCGACGGCCACATCGACCCCCTCCAGGATGCGGTCCTCCACCGTGGCGAAACTTGCCGGCGCGGGTGCACCGTGCGTGTTGGCGCTGGTGCAGGCAAGCGGGCTGCCGCAGGCGCGGATGAGTGCCTGTACCACGGGAGACGCCGACGCGCGCAGGGCGACGGTGCCGTCGGCAGCGCGCATAAAGGTCGGCACGCAGGGAGCCGCCTTGACCACGATAGTCAGGGCACCCGGCCAACATCTTCGGGCGAGCACGCGGGCCTCATTAGGGATATCCACACCGTAGCGATCAAGGGCCTCGGCATCATCGACCAGCCAGGCGACGGTTTGCGTGAGCTCGCGCTGTTTGAGGGTAAAGATGCGGCGATAGCCGGTACCGAGCGCGGGGACCGCGGCGCCGTTGACGGTGGCCTGCGGGTCTCGCGGCCACGGCAGAGATTCACTTGTATCTTGTGGGACGGCATCCGAGAAGGCGTTGACCGCCACGGCGGCACCGTAGACCGTCTCGGTCGGGATCAGCGCCAAGCCGCCGCGACCGAGCACCTCGGCCGTGCGCTCGACGGCAAGCCGATGCGGCTCGCGCGCTCCCTCGTATACCCGATAGACCGTCTGCATGTGTATGCCAGCCCCTTACGCCCTGGTGCAAGTTTGTTTACTGTGGGGCATTCTCGCACGAAACGTTCAACCTATTTGCCCAGAGCGCATGTTGGTTTGGTGAGCGGCTGTAGTAGTCGGTGAAAGTGAGGGGGTTATTGAAGGATTTAACGAGCAAGCGTAACGGTGCGATCGGGGAATTCGATGCTTGCGACAAGTTTTCCGCCGAGACTTTCGGCGTATCTGCTGAGCGTGTCGAGCCTCATCGAGCCCAGCTCACCGCGCTCGAGCTCCGATACGCGCTTTTGAGAAACACCCATTGACTGGGCTACCGAGGCCTGCGTCAGATCCTTTAGCTTGCGAATCTGAGCGAGCTTGTAAGCCTCGATACGCTCGCGAGTCTTCTCCTGTTCGGCGGCAATGGAGTCGCGCGCTATCCCGCGGGATTCCATATACTCATGCAGTTCCATCTCGATCGAGCCTCCTTATATGGCGACGGTATATTTGCTCGGCTTTGGGAATGTTGATCGCATACCAGCCGTTCCATTTTGCCTTCGACGACCTCGCCCGTGACTTATCGCCCGCCAGCAGTAATACGGCTTGACGTTTGGGGTCAAAGGCAAAGAGGATGCGAATCACTGACTGCCCACACGAAGTGACTCTGAGCTCCTTTAAGTGATGGAGCTTTGAGCCCTTTACGCGATCAACCAGTGGACGACCGAGGTCAGGACCTTCCTTCTCAAGCACCAAAAGGTCTGCGTAAATCTGCCGCAACGTAGCGTCATCCTGTTCATCAAGCCAAGGCTCGATGTAATCGAGCACAATGCGGTATCGATGCTGCTGATTTGACATACCTTTCTCCTTCTATAGTAGAAGTTTTACGGTATATTGCAAGGTGTATATTTAGCTTGACCAGTCTTATTGACGAAGGCG
>CAKUHM010000282.1 GCA_934655835.1 uncultured Collinsella sp.
GCCTGCTCGAACTTGAGCTTAAAGTCGTTGTCGGCGGCTTCCTCACCGGCGCGGATAGCGGCTTCCACCATCTCGTCCTCGGTCATCGTCGCCTCCTTGTTGGAATCCTCTACTTGGTTCTCGGCAGCCTCGGCGGCCGCGGCCTCGTTGGCCTCGGTATCGTCGACGGCCTCTACGGGAATCTTCACGTCCTTCTCCTCAGAGTCAACGGGGGCGGCGCCAGCGGCAGCCGCCTCCGTGCGAGCTTTACGGGCGGACATGATTACTTGTCCTCGTCGTCCACAACCTCGTAGTCGGCGTCGACGACGTCATCGTCGGCAGGCTGGGCGCCGGCGGCACCGTCGGTCTGCTGCTGAGCGTCGGCGTAGACAACCTGGGCCAGCTCGTAGGCCACGGACTGCAGGGACTCGCCAGCGGCCTTGATGGCCTCGACGTCAGAGCCCTCGAGCGCCTTCTTGGCGTCGGCAATAGCGGCCTCGGCCTTGGACTTCACGTCGGCGGAAACCTTGTCACCCAGCTCGTTGAGGGTCTGCTCGGTGGAGTAGCACAGGCTATCGGTCTGGTTGCGGACCTCGACCTCTTCCTTCTGCTTCTTGTCCTCCTCGGCATGAGCCTCGGCGTCCTTGACCATGCGATCGACTTCGTCGTCGGACAGAGCGGTGGAGCCGGAAATGGTGATCTGCTGCTCCTTGCCGGTGCCCTTGTCCTTAGCGGAGACCTTGACGATGCCGTTGGCGTCGATGTCGAAGGTGACCTCGATCTGCGGCACGCCGCGGCGGGCAGCCGGAATACCAGTCAGCTGGAACTTACCGAGCGACTTGTTGTCGCGGGCAAGCTCGCGCTCGCCCTGGAGCACGTTGATCTCGACGCTGGTCTGGTTGTCGGCAGCGGTGGAGTAGACCTCGGTCTTGGAGGTCGGGATCGTGGTGTTGCGGTCAATCATCTTGGTCATGATGCCGCCCATGGTCTCGACGCCCAGAGACAGCGGGGTCACGTCGAGCAGCAGGATGCCCTCGACGTCGCCGGTGAGCACGCCGCCCTGGACGGCAGCGCCGTCGGCAACGACCTCGTCGGGGTTCACGGACATGTTGGGCTGCTTGCCGGTCATGGTCTTGACCAGGTCCTGGACGGCGGGCATACGGGTGGAGCCGCCGACGAGGATGACCTCGGTCAGGTCGGAGAGCTTGAGCTTAGCGTCGCGCAGGGCGTTGGTGACAGGCTGCTTGCAGCGCTCGAGCAGGTCGCGGGTGATCTTCTCGAACTCGGCGCGGGTCAGCGTGTAGTTGAGGTGCAGCGGGCCGGACTGGTTCATGGTGATGAACGGCAGGTTGATGGTGGACTGCTGGGCGGCGGAGAGCTCCTTCTTGGCGTTCTCGGCGGCCTCCTTCAGACGCTGCAGGGCCATGGGGTCCTGACGCAGGTCGACGCCGTTCTCCTGCTGGAACTTGTCAGCCATCCAGTCGATGACGCGCTGATCCCAGTCGTCGCCGCCCAGGTGGTTGTCGCCCGAGGTGGACAGAACCTCAAACACGCCGTCGGCGAGGTCGAGGATGGAGACGTCGAAGGTGCCGCCGCCCAGGTCGAAGACCAGAATGCGCTGGTCGGTGCCCTGCTTGTCCAGGCCATAGGCCAGAGCAGCAGCGGTCGGCTCGTTGACGATACGCTTGACGTTGAGGCCGGCGATCTTACCGGCATCCTTGGTGGCCTGACGCTGGGCGTCGTTGAAGTAGGCCGGGACGGTGATGACGGCGTCGGTGACGGTCTCGCCCAGATACTTCTCGGCGTCGGCCTTCATCTTTGCGAGCGTCATGGCGCTCACCTGCTCGGCGGTGTAATCCTTGCCCTCGATATCGACGACGGCACGGCCACCCTGGCCCTCCTTGACCTCATACGGTACGGTCTTGATCTCGGAGGTGCACTCGGAGTACTTGCGGCCCATGAAGCGCTTGATGGAGAACACGGTGTTCTTGGGGTTGGTGACAGCCTGGTTCTTAGCGGCCTTACCCACGACGCGGTCGCCGTCGGCACGGAAGCCAACGACGGACGGGGTGGTGCGGTCGCCCTCGGCGTTCACGATGATGGTCGGAGAACCGCCCTCGAGGACGGCCATAGCGGAGTTGGTAGTACCAAGGTCGATACCAAGAATCTTACCCATTAGAAATTCCCTCTCTCTTGTGCGTTCGCGCCGTGTCGGCGGACTGCCGCGCGACGCTTCGGCTTGTCTTTCAGGATGTAGTGTATCCCCTTATGGGCCGGAATATACAAAATCTAAGTCAATTCATATAAG
>CAKUHM010000283.1 GCA_934655835.1 uncultured Collinsella sp.
GGCTTATAGCCTGATTCAGGTGAGTGCGGATATGGCAAGTGAGAAAACGCGCGAGCGCGAAATTGCCGCGCTTGATGTCTCGATGGCCCAGTTCGATCTTGGCGAGTCGGCAATCGTTACCATGGATGAACAGACCGATATTCCATGCGAGCATGGTGTGGTACACGTTGTGCCCGCATGGAAGTGGCTCCTTGCCTAATCATCTATGGATCTGTGGGGCCCAGGACCTCTTGGCCCCACAGTGGGCAGCTAGTCCTGGGCCTTGATGCTCGGCAGCAGGATCTGGGCGAGGTAGTCGGTCTCGAGTTTGGTCGCGGCGTCGGCCTTGCCGTCTTTGCCGACCAGGTCGTTCTTGATCTGGCTGTACGTGTAGCGGTTGCCGGTCGTGAGCTCGACAAGCTCAATCGCCGTATCCATGGGGTAGGTCGACACGGGATCCTGCGTGCGCCCATTGATGGTCTGGGCCACCACATACGGATAGACGGGCCCGCTGGCGTAGACGGTGTAGCCGTTGCCCAGGCTGACCGTGCCCAAAACCGTATCGCCGTCATCGGGCGTAAAAGTCTCGCCATCGCGCACGGCGACAAGGGTCACGAGCGGCGTGTTGGTGTCACCGTCCAGATAAATGCACAGCGTGCTGCCGTTTTGCCAGGTTGCGACCTTGTCGTACCACTCAACCGGAATATTGAGCTGATACAGATTCGTCGCCTTGTGTCGAGCGTCGGCATCGCGGGCGGACTGTGCCTCGCTTGCGCTTACGGCGTTGGCGGCGGCATCGCGGCGCGTAATTGCGGCCTGCTGAAGTATCTTGGCGGCAGCAGCGGAGCTCGCACCGCCCTCCTCGGCATACTTGGCGGCGGCATCGATCTGGTCGTCAGTCACCGTGTCAGCCGAAGGCACCTTGAGCTTAAAGATGGCCTCACCGCGCAAATCCTGGCCGTCGACTTTCACCGTGATCTGCGCCTTGGTGGTCGGGACGGTGTAGATGGTGCCGTCTGCCGCGATGGGGGAGGCAGCGATGGAGAGCGTATAGTCGCCGGGTAGCAGCTTAATGCCGCGACCGTGCTCATCAACGTAGAGCGTCTCGCTCACGGACGAACCGTCGGAATCCTGGCCATTCACCTGCACGGGAATCCTGGAGCCAGTTGAGCAGTCGAGGCCTGCGGCATGTACGCCAATCTGCACCGACATCATCGTGTGCGCATTGGCGGCGGCAACGGCAGCCTGTTCCTGTTGGTATCCGGTCCATGCGGCGTAGCCTGCGCCGCCGGCGACAAGCGCGACAGCCACAACGCCGGCCACCATCAGATTGCGGCGCTTGGGCGACATTTTGCGATGGCGAACCTCGGCCTCGCGTGCCGAGGGAACGGACGGTAGGGGAATATCGCCCATGGCGATGGTCTCGTCCACGGCGGGCGCAGAGCCCAAGCCGGGGAGTTCGCGGGTCAGCGAATCCTCGGCCGGCAAGCTATCGAGCAGGACAGTTTCCTCGCTTGCGTCGGATTCGGGCTGGTCGTCCGCCTCGCCTTCGGAGCTCACGTGGTCGGCCTCGTCTTCGGCTGCCTCAACACTATCGTCTGCGTCCCGATCATCGGGTTGCGTCTCGTCGTCCGTCTTGCCCTGCGCGTCGGCCCCCGCATCGTCAAACGCAATCTCGCCCAGCGCGATCCGGTCGAGGCTCTCCAGGGCCTCGGCACACGCTTCTGCATCTTGAGCCGCATCCTCGCGGCCCATCGTCTCATCGCTCATATATCCCCCAATGCAATATCGGCTCAACACTGTACCCAAAATCGGTGCCATATAGAGCCGGCGTACAATTTGAAATTCGATTTAATGTGAGCGTAAATCCGACCCAAGGCCACGGCAACAAAAAGCCCCCGGAACGCGAGCGAATCGCGTTCCGGGGGCTGCGCAAGGCACTGAATCGAAAGCCTGGCAAGCAGGGCTATGCCCATGTGCCGACGACGATCAATACGTTACTCGGCGTGCGCGTAATCGACCTTGGCGCGGCGGGCGGTTGCCTTCTCCCAATCGCTGGTGCCCTCAAAGACATCCTGCTTGTAGGGGTTGCGGCCGAGTTTCTTGGCGCGGTAGACGATGTAGATGATCGCGGCGATGTTGGCGATCAGCGCGGCGATCGAGACCGCGGTGGCGGCGGTGGGGTTGAGCGTGGAGTGGGTCACAAAGATGGACTCCTCCTGGAAGTAGGGGAACACCTGGGCAAACATGCACCAAATGGCCAGCGTAAAGGCGCGGTTCTGGATCCAGCCGCCCTTGTTCCAGAT
>CAKUHM010000284.1 GCA_934655835.1 uncultured Collinsella sp.
TCAAAATCGAGCTCGACGGGCGCATCGGTACGAATGGTCGCGACCTTACGGCTCAGCAGCGCGTCGTCAATGTGCGCGCGCAGGTTCTCGCCCATCTTGCCTTTGACCTCGTCAGCATGCGCGATGACTTCGTCCAGGCTGCCGTACTGCGCAATGAGCGCGCTCGCTTTTTTGGGGCCGATGCCCGGCACGCCGGGGATGTTATCGGACGTATCGCCCTTCAGGCCGTAAAAATCGGGCACGAGGGCCGGCGTGATGCCGTGATACAAATCGTCCACGCTCTCGGGCGTCATAATCGCGACGTCGGATAGGCCCTTGCGGGTCGACACCACGTTGACGTGCTCGGTCACGAGCTGGTACATATCGCGGTCGCCGGTCACCAGCAGCATGTCGCAGCCGGCTTCCTCGCCCAGGCGCGCCATGGTTCCCAGGATGTCATCGCCTTCCCAGCCCTCGGACTGCAGAATCGGCACGTTGAGTGCGGTGAGCAGCTCCTTTATCATGGGGAACTGCGTGTGAAGGTCGGGATCCATGGGCGGACGCTGCGCCTTGTACTGCGGCAGCATCTCCATACGCACGCGCGGCTTGCCCTTGTCAAACGCAACGACGACGCCATCAGGATTGAAGGCGTCGATCATCTTGAGGAACATATTCAAGAAGCCAAAGATCGCGTTGGTGGGGCGACCGTCCGGCGCGTTCATGGTCGGTGGCACGGCGTGGAAAGCACGGTGCATGAGCGAGTTGCCGTCGATAACGGCAAAGGTACGGCGCTTGTCAGACATATTGAATACCTCGCTTTGGGCTGGGCACGGTTTGCTCACACCAGTTTACACGCTCCCCGCCCCGCGGCCACCGCACATCAAGCTCCCCCGCCGCCGCACGCCCGCGCGTGATACGATGACTCACGGTACATCAACCAGCACGATCGATCCGAAAGGAGCCTGCGTCATGGAGCGTCCCTGCGCATGGAAAAAGTACACACCGCAGCAGATCGAGGAGCTCGAGGAGCTTTGCCGCAGCTATAAGCAGTTTTTGAGCGAGAACAAGACCGAGCGCCTGTGCGTCAAGGCCGGCATCAAGATGGCCGAGGAGGCGGGCTACGTCAATCTGGAGACCGTGATCGCCGAGGGCCGCGCGCTTAAGGCCGGCGACAAGGTCTACGCCGCCAACCACGGCAAGGACCTCATGCTCGTCAACCTGGGCTGCGCCCCGCTCGAGCAGGGCTTTAACATCCTAGGCGCCCACGTGGACTCGCCGCGCCTGGACCTTAAGCAGAACCCCGCCTTCGAGGCCGGCGATATGGCCTACCTCGACACGCACTACTACGGCGGCGTCAAGAGCTATCACTGGGTGGCCTCCCCGCTCGCACTCGTGGGCGTCATCTGCAAAAAGGACGGCACCACCGTCGATATCAACATTGGTGACAAGGCCGACGACCCGGTCTTCACCATCTCCGATCTGCTGATCCATCTCTCCAGCGAGCAGATGGCCAAGCCCGCCAAGGACGCCGTCGACGCCGAGATCCTCGACGTGATCGTGGGCGGCCGCCCCGTCAAGTTTGACGAGGACGACAAGGACGCCCCCAAGGAGCCCGTCAAGCAAATGTTCCTGGACATCCTCAAGGAGCAGTACGACGTCGAGGAGGAGGACTTCCTCTCCGCCGAGATCGAGGTCGTGCCCGCCGGCCCCGCCCGCGATATGGGCCTCGACCGCTCCATGATTCTGGGCTATGGCCACGACGACCGCGTCTGCGCCTATCCGTCCATGCTCGCCCAGATCAATGTCGCCGATGTCGAGCGCACGAGCATCACGCTCATCGTCGACAAGGAGGAGATCGGCTCCGTGGGCGCCACCGGCATGACGAGCCGCTTCTTCGAGAACACCGTCGCCGAGATCATGACGCTCGCCGGCGAGGACAGCCCGCTGGCCCTGCGCCGCGCACTCGCCCGCAGCCGCATGCTCTCCTCCGACGTGTCCGCCGGCTTCGATCCGGGCTACGCCGGCAAGTTCGAGACCAAGAACGCCGCCTTCATGGGTCGCGGCCTGTGCTTTAACAAGTACACGGGCAGCCGCGGCAAGGGTGGCTCCAACGATGCCGATGCCGAGTACATGGCGCTCATCCGCGACATCATGGACGAAGCGGGCGTAGACTTCCAGACCTGCGAGCTCGGTCGCGTCAACGCGGGCGGCGGCGGCACCATCGCCTACATCATGGCCGAGTACGGCATGAACGTCATCGACTCCGGCGTTGCCGTCCT
>CAKUHM010000285.1 GCA_934655835.1 uncultured Collinsella sp.
GGTTCGATGTCTGCCCGGATGCGACACTGAATGTGTCCATCCTCGCAGTATCCGGTTCTCAAGGTGCACGCCTGCGCTGGTTCCCGGTTGCACCGGGCCGCGCGGCAAGGAGATATATTGCCAGACCGGAGGGGCCCGCGGGGCGGGAATCTGGGCGCACACATTTCCTACACATCTTGGGAATTCTCGGCCGCAATGGAAAATTAAAAGAGGGGACCTTGTTTCCAAGATCCCCTCCCCTGTCTATATATAGGAATAGGCTTTTTAAACCTTAGGCCAGCAGCTTGCGGCCGGACTCCTCGATTGCGTCAAGCGCTGCATCCGCCTCGGCGGCGTCTGCGCCCTTGGCAAAGATATAGAGCTTGATCTTGGGCTCGGTACCGGAAGGACGGACAATACCCTTGTTGCCACCCTCAAGGTCGAACTCAATGACGTTAGCCTTCGGAAGACCGTTCACGCAGGTGTTGTAGTCAACGACGGCCTCGATCTTGGACCCGGCGAGCTCTGCGGGCGGGTTCTCGCGCAGACCGGCCATGATGCCAGCCATCTTTGCTGCACCTTCGGCACCCGGATAGCTCAGCGAAATCGTCTTGTTGTGATAATAGCCATGCTTCTCATACAGCTCATGCATAGCGTCGGCAAGGTTCTTGCCCTGCAGCTTGTAATACTGAGCCATCTGGCAAATAAGCAGCGAGGTGCTGACGGCATCCTTGTCGCGCACGTGATCGCCAGCCAGGTAACCATAGCTCTCCTCGAAACCGAAGATAAAGCGATCGACCTCGCCGGCGTCGGAAAGCGACGTGATGATGTCGCCAATGTACTTGAAGCCCGTCAGGCAGCGGCGGAGCTCAAAGCCGTACTCGGCAGCCAGGGCATCAACCATGGCGGAGGACACGATTGTGGTGACGGCGACCTTCTTGGTGAGGTCCTCGCCACGAGCGGCGCGCGTCTTGCAGATATAGTCGAGCAGCAGAACGCCCATCTCGTTACCGGTCAGCAGCAGGTAGTCATCGCCGTTCTTGACGGCAACGCCAACGCGGTCGGCGTCAGGATCGGTTGCGAGCAACAGATCGGGGTGAACCTGCTCACACAGGTCGATACCCTTCTGCATGGCCTGACGGATCTCGGGGTTGGGATACGGGCAGGTCGGGAAATCGCCGTTGGGCTCCTTCTGCTCGGGAACAACCGTGACATCGGTGATGCCAGCGCGCTCGAGCACCGTGGTAACAGGAATGAGGCCGGTACCGTTCAGCGGCGTATAGACAAGCTTGAGCGGTGCGCCGGCAATCTCCTCGGCAGAAAGGTTGGTCACGCCGCGAGCGAGAACGGCGTCGTAATAACGCTCGAGGCACGAGTCGTCGATCCATTTGACCAGACCCTGCTCAAGAGCCTCATCAAAGTCCATGGACTTCACGCCGGTGAATGTATCGGTCTCGGCGATAGCCTTAGAAATTGCATCGGCGGCCTCGCTGGTGATCTGGCAGCCATCGGGGCCATAGGCCTTATAGCCGTTATACGGCGCTGGGTTATGGCTAGCGGTCATGCAAATGCCACCGGAGCACTTAAGATCACGGACGGCCCAGGAAAGCGTCGGCACAGGAGAAATCTTGGGATACACGAGAGCAGTCACGCCGTTTGCTGCAAGAATGGCAGCCGTCGTCTTAACGAACAGCTCACCTTTATTGCGGCTATCGCGAGCGATGGCGACCGTCGGATGCTCAAAGGTCGCATTGAGGTAGTCAGCGAATCCCTGGGTCGCACGACCGACCGTATAGATATTCATGCGGTTGGTGCCGGCACCGATTGTGCCGCGGAGACCGGCGGTACCGAAGGCAAGATCCTGGAAGAAAGCATCGGTGATGGCGTCCTCGTCACCCTGCTCCTTCATCGTGTTGAGCTCGGCCAGGAGCTCCTCGTCCTTGACATTGGCAATCCAAGTATCAAGCAGCTCGTGAACATCTGCCATGTGAGTCCTTCCGTCACAATCAATAAAACGACCCGTAAAACAGGACAAGCGCAGTAGCACGCTAAAGCAAATATTAGTCCATTGAGAACAAAGAACCGACCACAGAACGGTGAACGTCTATATTCAGCGGTAGACGATTGAGTTGTACAAGATGAGTGAATTTATGCGCATTAAACGCAAAAAAGGGGTAGGCCGCGAGGCCTCCCCCTTCTTCGATTCAAGCGTACGGCTCGGTGCCGTCCACCGGTCAGCGGCGCCCTGGCCTCCCACGGGCTG
>CAKUHM010000286.1 GCA_934655835.1 uncultured Collinsella sp.
GTCAATGCCTCCGGCGAGGCCGAGGACCTGTACGACGAGTACGCGCCGTTCTAAGATGCGAAAGCTGCGGACGGCATACTCCGCATAGACGTTACGCCCAAATATGCGGCTGCGAGCGCAAGGCCCGCGGCCGCATTTGTATGTAGGGAGTAGGAGGGTCGACATGCTCAACGACTTCTACCATATGCTTGATCCCGTCGCGATTTCGGCGGGGCCCATCACGATTTACTGGTATGGTCTGGCCTATGTGGTCGGAGCTCTGCTTACGGCGGTCGTCATGTATCGCACGCAGCGTCGCTGGGGCTTTAACATCACGATTGACGACCTGACGAGCGTCGTGGTCGGCGTAGTCTTTGGCCTCATTATCGGTGCGCGCCTGTTCTACGTCGTCTTTTACGGCGACGGCTACTACTGGGCACATCCGCTCGAGATCTTTGCCACCAACGAAGGCGGCATGAGCTTCCACGGTGGCCTGGTCGGCGGCATTATCGGCGGCATCATCGTGTGCCGCATGTATAAGCTCGATGCATGGACTCTGGCAGACCTTGCCGTCATCGGCGCGCCGCTGGCCTTGTGTCTGGGCCGTTGTGCCAACTTTGTCAACGGTGAGCTGTGGGGCAAGCCGACCGATCTGCCCTGGGGTGTGGTCTTTGGCGGGACTGCGGGCGATATGCCGCGCCATCCCTCTCAGCTCTACGAGGCATTTCTTGAGGGCATCGTGCTCTTCTGCATTCTTCAGGTGCTCAGCCGCAAAAAGCCGCTGCTGCCCCAGGGTACGTTTATGGGCGTGTTCGTGATGGGATACGGCATCGTCCGCTTCCTCGTCGAGTTCGTGCGCGTGCCCGACGCCCAGCTTGGCTATCTGCTGGGCGGCGTCATCACGATGGGTCAGCTGCTGAGCCTGCCGCTCGTGATTGCCGGCCTGGCGCTCATCGTCTTCGCCCGACACCGCAACCATCCCCAGCGCATCTACCTCGACGCCTAACCAAAACCACCACAAAGGGGACAGGCACCTTTGTGGTGGTTTTCTAGAAAGGTTATTTGGACTGTGAAGGATTCCGACCTCTCCACAACGGCCGCGCGCGACGCCGCCCGCATCGTCTGGTTTAAGCGCTACCCCGCCAAGCAGACGCTCATCGCATTTTTGCTCGCGCTGTTGGCGACCACGGCGTTTTCCATCGATCCCGCCCCGGTGTCGAGCAACGCAGTCTTGGCGATTGACCCCAAAGCCTCGGGCATGCTGTACGTGTGCTACGAGGTGCTCCTCTCGTTTGCCGGCCATACCGACGCGGTCATGCTGCTTGCGCTTGCCTGCCTGCTCACGCTGCCGTTTCGCTACGTGTTCTTTGGCCGTGGCGACACCTGGCGCCCATCGATTATTCTGCCGTCGTTGTTCTTTGCCGTCTGCATGGTGTTCGGCCGCAGCTACGATCTAACCGACTCTGCCGAGATCGTCCTTGGCGACAAGGCCCGCATCATCTGCGCCTGGATTGGCGGCGCGGGCTGGATGCTCCTAGCGATCGTGGCCTTCTATCTGGCTTTTGAGTTCCTGGATTGGCTGAGCTCCCGACGCATCCCGTTTTCCGAGGCGCACTTTGGCCGCATATGGCGTGTGGCTCACGCCGTGCTCTCGGTCCATCCCTTTGCCGGGCCCTTCCTGGTGCTTATGATCGCTTGGGCGCCCACGCTCATCGCTTCGCTGCCCGGCCTTTTTATGGGAGATACGGGTGCGCAGATTCGCCAGTGGTTCAACTATCCCAACGGCACGAGCGACTACCTGCGCCTACTCAACCCCAACGTTCTGCTCAACGGGCATCATCCCGTAGTGCACACGGCCATTATCGGCTCGTGCGTTCAACTGGGGCTTTCGCTGTTCAACAGCGCTAACGCGGGCCTCATCATCTATACCTGCGCCCAATTTGTCATCACGGCTGCCTGCATGGCCTATTCCATTTCGTCGCTGCGCAAACTGGGCGTGAGCCTGCCGGTTCGCGGTACGATCCTGCTGTTCTTTGCGTTTATGCCGATGTTCTCCAACTACGCGGCCCTGCTCACCAAAGACGTGCTCTTTGCCGACGCGTTTTTGGTGCTGCTGGTACAGACCGTGAAGCTCGTGGCCTGCGGCCTGCCCCGTCGTGATGCCAATGCCGAACGTGCGGGCGAGCCCGAGCCCGTCCTTTTTGCGCGCCACGATTGGCTGCTGCTCGCGCTGGGCGCCATGGGTTCCACGT
>CAKUHM010000287.1 GCA_934655835.1 uncultured Collinsella sp.
ACGCCCATGGAGATGGCGGCCACCTGGCCGGTAAGCGGGATGCGCTCGATTTTGCCCGCCTCGACCCACATGGCGAGGGCGTCGTGCAGCGCCACCCAGGCGCCGGTAATGCTCGCCGTACGCGTACCGCCATCGGCCTGGATCACGTCGCAGTCGACGGTGACGGTGTACTCGCCGAGCGCCTTCATGTTGACGACGGTACGCAGGCTGCGGCCAATGAGGCGCTCGATCTCCATGGAGCGGCCCTTGCGGTTGGCATGCTCGCGCTTGCAGCGCTTGCCGGTCGACGCCGGCAGCATGGCGTATTCCGCGGTCACCCAGCCGGCCTTAGCTCCCTTTCGCCAGCCCGGCACGCCCTCCTCGATAGTGGCGGCGCACAGCACGCGCGTGTCGCCGAACTCGGCCAAACACGAGCCGTGGGCGTGCTTCATGACGCCACGGGTGAGCTTAACGGGGCGCAACTCGTTGGCGGCGCGGCCGTTGGCGCGGTTGACCTGCATGTACTCCATAGAAATATCCTTTCGGCAAAAGATGTGGCGAAGGCTTTGGCGGCGGCCTTACATCTATTTCAGCTCATCGATATCGATATGTTCGATGCTCTTGAGCGGCTGACCAAAGATAAAGCTGCCCGCCACCGCAAACTCGGCAATGTTATCGGCCGTCGTGGCAAAACGATGCTGCGGCTCGGCGGCGTCGCCCGCCAGCTGCTCGCGGCGCGTGAGGATATCGGTCAGCTCGCGCGTGGTCTCCTCGGCGGAACTCACGACGCGCACCCCAGGCCCCAGCGCATGGCGGATAGGTCCCACCAACAGCGGAAAATGCGTACAGCCGAGCACCACGGTATCGATACCGTGGTCGCGCAGCGGCTCAACCGTGGCACCCACCAGCGCACGCACGGCAGGCGTATCGAAGACGTCCTCGTTCTCGAGCCACTGCTCCTGCAGGTGCGCACCCGACGCGAGCTCATGCTCGACGACCTCGACAAAGCTCGAAGCAGGGCAGCCGTACACGTCCACGCCGGCATCCAGGTCCTGGATGGCGCGCGTGTAGGCGCCCGAGCGAATGGTGAGGTTGGTGGCGAGCACGCCCACCCGGCGCGTGCGGGTGCTGTTGATTGCCGCGCGTGCGCCCGGTGCAATCACACCGATGACGGGGACGTCGAGCACCTGCTGGGCCAGACGCAAGGCCGCAGCGGTCGCCGTGTTGCAGGCGATGACCATGATCTTGACGTCGTGCTTCGACAGCCAACGGCCCGCCTGCAACGCAAACGAGCGCACCTCATCCTCGGTGCGCGTGCCGTAGGGGCAGCGTTTGGTGTCGCCGAAGTAGTAGACGGACTCGTGCGGCAGCGCCGTCGCGATGGCGCGCGCAACCGTCAGACCGCCCAAACCAGAATCGAACACGCCAATCGGGCGCGTGTCCCCGGCCAGATTCTCGATATCGGACATTACCTCACCAGATTCTCTCTCGAAAAGATATGGCTCAGCGCGATAGGACCGCGCTACGAACGAGCCGCGACCAGCAGCTCGGCCGTTGCCACCCAGCCGTCGACAATCTTGCCGCGTGTGACGTAGGCGTTATCGCAAGCGTCCAGGAACTCGGGCGCGCCGGCGCTCGTCAGGCCATTCTCGACCAGGCAGAACGTGCCCACGTGATCGGCCATGTAGAAGTCGGACTCGGAATCGCCGAGCGCGAGCGTCTCCTCGCGCTCGATCCCCAGGTGCTCGCAGAAGCGCGCGATGGCAACGCCCTTGTTGAGGCCGGCGGGATTGATGTTAAACGCGCGACCGTCCTCGACGCGATCGAGCTCGAGCGTCGTCGGCTTGGACAGATGCGTCAGGTGACCGTTACAGGCCCACACCAGGCCGCAGCCGGCCTCGTCCAGGATGGCCTGGACCTCATTGTCGGGCACATCGCCGCGCATGCCGACGGTGACCTCGCGGTACTTGTAGCCGGTCGACATGTCGTTGTGATACTCGATCTTGTGCGGCCAGCGGGCAAGAATCTTCTCGCACACGCCGGTCTGCTCGATCACCTGGTGCGGAGTAAGGCCGCAGGCGGGGTCGTAAGGCATGTCGCCAGTCAGATACTCCCAATCGTTGGCTTTGAGGTCGTACATGACCAGGCCGCCCATCTCACCAATGTAGGAGTTGAGGCCGAGCACGCGCGCATCCTCGTGGATCATGGTACGGTTGCGGCCCGAGGTGGGAACCACCTGAATACCAGCGCG
>CAKUHM010000288.1 GCA_934655835.1 uncultured Collinsella sp.
AACGCACTACGGAGGTTTCCAGCTACATGAGGATCGATTCACGAAAACCGAAAGCCGCCGCCCTTTCCGCCGCTCTGACCGTGGCACTTTTGGCGGGCGCCGGCGCAACTGATGCCCACGCGGCAACACTATCCGATACGGTCGGATCAACGCCGTCCGAGGCGACGCTGGTGCAACCCGTCGACTACCGCGGCGACGGTTATAGCTCTATGCAGGAGTGGAACGCCTCGATGGGGGCAAAGCGCGATTCCCTGGAGGTGCGCGCTCAGATCATTATGAATATGTATGGCGACTATGCTACCGATGACGAGCGCGCTGTGTTGCAGGGTTGCATCGACGGTGCGGGTAGCCTGTTGACGATGGGAGAGGTCGACGCCAAGTCGACCGAGCTCGACGAGCTTCGCTCCGCGCTTGAGAATGCCAAGCGCGAGGCGGCTGCCGCCGAGGCCGAGGCCGCTGAAGCCGCTCAAGCCGCGCAGGCTTCGTATTACAACGCTGGTTATGGCTCGTCCAACACGTCTGTCGCGTCTTATGCGAACGGGTCGGGTTTGACGCGTTCTGCCGGCGTCAATAACTACAACGGTCGTCGTGAGACGTATTACAGCAGCAATGTGCTTTACCACTATCGCACGGGCGAGTGGACTCAGGATTCCGAGGGCTTCTGGCGAGACTCCGATGGCTATTACGTTGTGGCTGCGGGCGATATGGCCCAGGGCTCGACCTTTACGGGCTCCAAGGGCGATTGTAAGGTCTATGACTCCGGCTGCGCTGCCGGAACCACCGACTACTACACCGGTTGGTAATCTGCCATCAGAGCAAAATACGCACATGATGGGCGGGCGTCTTTACTGAGCTTTTAGGCAACGTAAAGCCGCCCTTTCTTTATGTGCGCTTGAGTTAACAGAGCCCTTACCGTGGCGGTACGCTGGGCGTATGGATGCGGGGCACACTAGTTCATGAGAAATAAGGTCTTTCTCGTGGAGGAAGTGGTCTTGTGAACGCTCGAGATATCGCCGTTGCCGCCGTTGCATTGACGCTTGGTTGCCTTGGTCCTACGGCCGCGCTCGTCGCGGGCATGCAGGGGTCTTGTGGGGCCGCCTCTATCGTGGTCGGCGCGTTGATCGCGGCCACACTGCTGGGAAGCGCCGGTGTTGTCCTTTGTCGCGATGATGAGGACGAGGTTCCGGAGTCGCATCTCTAACTGTTGCGAAAATGACTGTTGGCCATGGCTGAACATGAAAACCGCCGCAAGGGGAGTGCCCTTTGCGGCGGTTTTTGCTATTGAGACTGTTGGATGTGGTGCGGCGGCGTTACCAGCTGGCCTCGATTTCGCGGATGCGCGAATAGAGCCATTCGTTTTGCGGCACCTGGATACCGTGCTTGGCCGCGAGGCGGCAGATGGTACCTGCAAATTCCTCGACCTCGGTTCTGCGTTGAGCGATGCGGTCTTGCGCCATCGAGGGCATGCCGGCGGGATCGAGCCCTTTTATGAGACGCACCATCTGCGTCAGGTCTTCCTCGGTGAGCTCGATGCCCTCGGCATTGGCGACTGCAAGCGTCTCGCGCATGGCGGAGACAAAACTGCGGAGCTGCTCGGAGCCCTGCTCCGTAGCGCTTCCGTAGGTGCCGCCGTAGGCCATACAGGTCTGGTTGATGCCGTCGTTGAGCATGAGTTTGGCCCACATGCGATGTGCGATGTCGTGCTCGACGGTATGGGCGATGCCGCAACGCGTGTAGAGCTCGTCGATGGCGATAACGGTTGCGGGGTCGGTGCCCGCTGCCGCACCAAAGCGGATCTCGCCGGCATTGGTATAGGTGAGCTCCCCGTTGAGGAATACGGCGTCCATGCCCTGGCAGATGCCAAGGACTGTGTGCTCCCAGCCAAAGCGCTCGGCAATCTTCCGCTCGCTCGTGATGCCGTTGCACAGCGACGCGATCAGCGTGTCGGGTCCCACGACGCTTTCCAGGGTTTTGAGCGCCACATCGAGCCCGGTTGTCTTGACCGTGAGGATGACCAGGTCGACGGGCGTCGCCTCGCTCGCGCGGACGGACTTGAGCGCGCAGGGCTTGCCGTTGACGGTGAGCGCATCACCCGCGTGGCGCTCAAAGCGCGCGTCGTCCATAACGTATTCGACGGCGTCGTTGCCGAGCGCCTGGGCGATCATGCTGCCGTAGAGCAGGCCCACGCCGCCCTTGCCGATGAAGGCGACCTTGTTGATCTGCATGTGAA
>CAKUHM010000289.1 GCA_934655835.1 uncultured Collinsella sp.
AGGAGGGAAGCGTACTTTGGTACGCGACCGACGATTGAACGTCAGATTGCCGCTTAGGGGCGTTTGCAGCGTCGAGCCGCTACGCGGTTTGGTAAAACCGCGTAACTAAATACGTTCTGCGATCTCGTGGATGAGGTAGTCAGTCTTTTCCCAGCCCAGGCACGGGTCGGTGATGGACTTGCCAAAGACACCGCCGTCGACCGGCTGGTTGCCGTCCTCCAGGTAGGACTCGATCATAAAGCCCTTGACCAGCTTGGAGATGGACTCGTTGCGGCGGCAGCTGTCGAGCACCTCCTTGCAGATGCGGTACTGCTCCAGCGGGCGCTTGCCCGAGTTGTCGTGGTTGCAGTCGATGACCGCCGCCGGGTTGGCGTAGCCGGCATGCTCGGTATAGCGCTCGGCCAGGCGCTCCAGGTGCTCGTAGTGGTAGTTGGGGTAGGTGCGACCGTCGAGACCGATGTAGCCACGCATGACGGCGTGTGCGAGCGGGTTGCCGTCGCACTCAACCTCCCAGTTGCGGAAGATGAAGCTTTGATGTGCCTGGGCGGCGTAGATGGAGTTAAGCATGACGGTGGTGGAACCGGCGGTGGGGTTTTTCATGCCGACGGGCACCGAAATGCCGCTCGACACCAGGCGATGCTCCTGGTTTTCGACCGAGCGCGCGCCCACGGCAACGTAGCTCAGCAGGTCGACGAGGTACTGGTAGTTGGACGGGTAGAGCATCTCGTCGGCGGTAAAGAAACCGGTCTCCTCGATGACGCGCAGGTGCATGTGGCGGATGGCCTTGACGCCTTCGAGCAGGTCATCGGGCGCCTCGGGGTCGGGGTTGTGCAGCAGGCCTTTGTAGCCAGTGCCCTTGGTGCGCGGCTTGTTGGTGTAGACGCGCGGAATGATGATGAGTTTGTCCTTGACCTCTTCGGCGACCTTGGCCAGTCGGTTCATGTACTCAAGCACCGAGTCCTCGCGGTCGGCAGAGCACGGGCCGATGATGAGCGCTTTGCGTGCGTCCTCGCCGGTAAAGACCTTGGCGACCTCGGCGTCGAATGCCTGCTTTTTGGCGGTAAGCTCGGCGGAAAGCGGCATTTCCTCGCGGATCTCCATGGGGATCGGCAACCTGCGCTTGAATTCCATGGCCATAGGGGGCCTCCTTTATCAATTAACGGCAACAATTGGCGAATTCTCGAATGCTCGGCATTATCCGCTGTCGCACGCTAAAGTGCAAGCGAAACCTGCCGAAAAGGGACAGGTTTATTTTGGTCGGTTTTATCTGGGGAAATGTCGGCGCTTGCCGGAAGGGGAGGGCCAGCGTACGGCACGCTGGCGCAAGTTTGATCTTCTGCGGCATGCCCTGTGGACAAAAAACGGCAAATATGAGTACTGTTGCTAGCGCAGTATCATATCGATCTTACAAGATAATAGACACAACAGTAAATATGTTCATTAACGTTGGCACACAGAAGCACGCTACCGGGCATTTTGATCAATTTGAAGGCATATCTAGGCCGCAAAGAGGTCGTTTGCGGCAGTTTTGGCTGTTACTAAAAAGGTGACAGTACTCATATTTGCCATTTTTTGTCCACGGGGCCTTGAGGGAGGCCGTTAATCAGGTCCCGGGGGAGGCGGTTCGAGGGCCGCAGAACAAAAAACGGGGGCACAGTTCATTCTGCGCCCCCGTTTTTGGGTATTGCGGTTGTTTGCCGCCGGTTTTACGCCGCCTCGTCGAACTGCGAGTTGTACAGGTCGGCGTAGAAGCCGCCTTGGGCGAGCAGCTCGTCGTGCGTGCCCTTCTCGACGATGTCGCCGTCGCGAATCACCAAGATTACGTCGGCGTTGCGGATTGTGGACAGGCGGTGCGCGATGACAAAGCTCGTGCGGCCCTGCATCAGCGCATCCATGGCGCGCTGAATAAGCTCCTCGGTGCGGGTATCGACGTTGGAAGTCGCCTCGTCCAAAATCAGCGCCGGACGGTCGGCCAAAATGGCGCGGGCGATGGTCACGAGTTGGCGCTGGCCCTGTGAGAGGTTGGTGCCCTCCTCATTGATCATAAAGTCGTAGCCGCCGGCGAGCGTATGGATAAAGTGGTCGCAGCGCGCGGCGCGCGCGGCGGCCTCGACCTCGGCGTCAGTTGCATCGGGACGTCCGTAGCGGATGTTCTCGCGGATGGTGCCGTTAAACAGCCAGGTATCCTGCAGCACCATGGCAAACTCGCCGCGCAG
>CAKUHM010000290.1 GCA_934655835.1 uncultured Collinsella sp.
CGACAAGCTCGCGCAGCGAGATGCCGTAGTCGTTCTCGAGGATCTCGTAGTTGTCGTAGCGCAGGTTGTTGCGCAGGACCGTGGCGATGCAGGCGGGCTCGCCGGCCGCAGCGCCCATCCACAGCAGGTCGTGGTTGCCCCACTGGATGTCGAGTGAATGGTAGGTGAGCAGACGGTCCATAATCTTGGCCGCGCCGCCGCCGCGGTCGAAGATGTCGCCCACCAGGTGCAGGTGGTCGACGGCCAGGCGCTTGATGAGCGAGGCGAGCGACTCGATAAAGTCGTCGGCGCTGGCGGTCTCTAGGATGGACTCCACGATGCGCTCGTGATAGCGCACGCGATAGTTGTTCTCGTCCGGGTGCGTGTGCAACAACTCGTCGATGATGTAGGCGTAGTCGCGCGGGATGGCCTTACGCACCTTGGAGCGCGTGTAGCGGCTTGAAAGCGAGCGGGCAACCATGATGAGCTGGTCAAGCATCGTCTTGTACCAGGTGGGCGAGTCCTCGCGCCGGCTGCGGACCAGCTCGATCTTCTCGCGCGGGTAGTAGATGAGCGTGCATAGCTCGCCCTTCTCGTCAAAGGAGAGCGTTTCGCCAAAGATTTCGTCGACATGCTCGCGCACGACGCCCGAGCAGTTGTTGAGGATGTGCATAAAGGCTTCGTACTCGCCATGCACGTCGCTCATAAAATGCTCAGTGCCTTTGGGCAGGTTGAGGATGGCCGAGAGGTTGATGATCTCGGTAAACGCGGATTGCTCGGTGGGAAACTGTCTCGACAGCAGGCGCAGATACTTGAAGTCTTGCGGATTGCGATCGAATGCGACCATGAAACACCTTCCGATAGGGCTGGTAAAACTGATAAACAGCGTCAAACGTTTATCAGTATGCGCCGCTTTTGTTTCGATTGGGGATGGGCGGCCGAATTGTTAGCCGAACGGTTTGGTAAATCGATTTAGTGGAGGTAGATATGGCGGTTGAGTGGAGACGATAGAGGGTGTTTTCTCAGATATTTATGCGTGGGGTCGGTGGAAACGATGGTGGTAAAGATGTTCGCTATTTTTGGTTCGATTTGGTAAATAGTGGACATATGTACCGTATGTAGGCTCACTGTGCGATAATTTGCGCAGCAATGAGTAAGGAGCCTCATATGAGTGATTTTGTCCTGACCTGTGAATCCGCCGCCGATCGAACTCGGGAGTTCTTTGAATCGCGCAATATCCCTGTCGTGTGTTTTCATTACGAGATCGACGATGTTGTCTATACGGACGATCTGTATCAGTCGATTACGCCGGACGAGTTTTTTGCCCAGATATCCGCGGGCGCCATGCCCAAGACGTCTCAGGTGAGCGTGGGTGAGTACGAGGAGTTTTGGGAGCCGCTTGTTGCCGAGGGCAAAGACGTGCTGCACCTGACGTTGTCGTCGGGTATTTCGGGCACGTATGGATCGGCCTGCGTTGCGGCACAGATGCTCGCGGATCGCTATCCCCAGGGCGGCAAGGTGCGCGTCATCGATTCGCTGGCGGCGTCTTCGGGCTTTGGCCTGCTGGTGGAATATGCCGCCGATGTGCGCGATAGCGGGGCCACGCTGGAGGAAACGGCCGCTTGGGTCGAGGAGCACAAGCTCAACCTGCACCACTGGTTCTTCTCGACCGATCTGTCGAGCTACCTACGCGGCGGTCGCATTTCGGCTGCGAGCGCGATCATCGGCACAGCACTCAAGATTTGCCCGCTTATGACGGTCGATTGCGAGGGCAAGCTGTCGCCGCGCGAGAAGATCCGTACCAAGAAGCGTGCGATTTCCGAGATGGCCAAGACCATGATGGCGCACGTGCAGGACGGCGCGGACTATTCGGGCAAGTGCATCATGTCGCACTCGGCGTGCCGCGAGGATGCCGAGGCGGTCGCAGCGCTGATTGAGGAGCAGATTCCTCAGCTCAAGGGTAAGATTGAGATTAACAACATTGGTGCCCTGATTGGCTCGCATACCGGCCCCGGCACGGTGACCGTCTTCTTTATGGGCGACAAGCGCGTGGACTAACTGGCGCGTGCGTTGGTGGCGCAATGTCCCACTACGTTGCTCTGATGCAAATAGGCCCGTCTCACGTTGTTGTGGGGCGGGCCTTGCTGTGGCGGTTAGCGTTTCTTGCCGCGGAAGAAGAAGCCGTGCAGCGACGGCTTGAGGCCGCGGCTGCTGCGGCGCTCCTCGATATG
>CAKUHM010000291.1 GCA_934655835.1 uncultured Collinsella sp.
CATGCCGCTGACGCTGCAAGGCAGATTGCCGCTCTGGTGGGATTGCAGCGTCGGCAGGTCACGGCGTTTGGCAAAACGCCGTAACTCTAAAGCTCCATAACTTCCACGCTGTTGTACACCTCGTCCCAGCGGTCCATGACCAGGTGGCCGGTCTTGGGATCCATGGCGTTGAGCTTGCCACAGGCATTGGCGGTCTTGAGCACTGTGACGTCGTCGGCGCCGGCAGCGATAGCATGCGCGAAGCCGGCAATGGTCGAGTCACCGGAACCCGTCGCGTTGACCGCTGCAATCGCGGGAGTCTTGGCGCGGAACGCGCGGCCCTCGTGGAAGCCCACCGAACCGGCGGCGCCCATCGAGACGACGACCCAGGGAATACCGGCAAAGCGGCCATCGGCAGCAAGCGCCTCGCGCAGGGCATCGACATCATCGGTCGTAAAGGACGTACCCAGTAGGCCGTTAATCTCGGTCAGGTTGGGCTTTACGAGCTCAGGCCTAGCGTCGGACTCCAGTGCGGCCTCCAGCGATGCACCCGAGGTGTCGAGCAGCACCTTGGCGCCCGCCTTCTCGGCAATCTTGACGAGCTCGGCATAGTAGCCGGCATCGACGCCACGCGGCAGCGAGCCCGAAAGCGTCACAACGTCCGCCTTCGCTGCAAGCTCGGCGAACTTGGCCGTAAAGGCCTCGAGCTCGGCCAGGGCGATCTGCGGGCCGCTCTCCAGCAGCTCGGTCTGATTGCCCTCGTGCAGAATATTCAGGCAAATGCGCGTCTCGCCGGCAATGGGCACAAAGTCGTTCTTGACGCCGTCGGCATCCATAAGCTCTGCCATATAGGCACCCATGTGGCCGCCGAGCAGACCGGTCGCGAGCACGTCGTCGCCCAGCTGCAGCAGCACGCGGCTCACGTTGAGGCCCTTACCGCCAGCGGTCTTTTCGGGCGTCACGCGGTTAACATCGTCGATGATCAGCTTGTCGAGCTGATAGCGCGTATCGATCGACGGGTTCATGGTAACGGTCAGAATCATGTTGAACTCCTGTTTCCGGGGCGGCACGACCTGCCCCAAACATACGATAGCTCGTTAAAGAATCTCGATCTCAAAGCCACGGGTGACGGTCTCCCCCGGCTTGGCAACCAGACAGCCGCGCTTGTGCTCCAGGATATCGTCCTCGTCGGAGCAGGTGGACAGGCCGCCCCACGGTTCCACGGCCACAAAGTCGCCCTCGGGCTTGCTCCACACAATCAGGTATGGCATATCGGGGAACGTCAGGCGCACGCCCTTGTCCTCAGTCTTTTTGGTCAGCGTAACCACGCGGCTCTCCAGCACATCGAAGATGGTCTCCGCGAAGTCGAAGAGCTCGTGAGAAAGCGGCAGGTCGTGACCGATCATCGGGTTCTTGCTGCAATGCTCGACATCGATCAAGCCCGTAGAGGGAACGGCGGTACAAAGCTCGGCGGCCTCACGCTGCTCGAAACGGAGCTCGTAGTCGTCGTAGGACTCGCCTTCGTCGAGCGGGCACTTAAAGCCGGGGTGACCGCCCACAAAGAACGGCATGTCCTCGGTGCCCTCATTGGTCACCTCGTACGACACGGCCACTTTTGCCGCATCGATCGTGTAGCGAGCAACGATCTTAAACGGATACGGATACTGCTCGAGCAGTTCGGCGCGGTCGGCGGAGCTAAGGCTCAGCGCAACCATGTTGTCGCCCTGTTCCTCGAGCTTCCACTCCTGCTTGCGAGCAAAGCCGTGGCGGGCAAGCTTGACCTCACGGCCACCCATAGTCATCGCGTGGCCGTCACGAAGGCCGCCGCAGATCGGGAAGCAAATGGGTGCCTGACCCGACCAGACCGAAGGATCGCCCTGCCACAGGTACTCGCGACCGTTGGCTTTAATCGAAGTGAACGATCCGCCAGCCGTGCTCAGTGCCACGCGAATAGAACCGTTATCAAGAACAAACTCCATAGGAGCCTTCCCTTTCTTACGCCAGCCCGTCGAGTCAATTGGGCTGATAGAAAACCGGCCCGCGCCCCCTCACAGAAACGCGAGCCATTAACGGACTAGTTAATTACGCCGGATCCCCGCTAATCATGGTATTCGCCGCGGTCCCACTTCTCGAGGAACTCGTCAAAGAAGTGCGGGTCGGCCTGGGCCTCGGCGTCGGCCTTGTTGCAGGCATCGATCTTGGCGATCAGGGCATCGTGCTCGGGAGT
>CAKUHM010000292.1 GCA_934655835.1 uncultured Collinsella sp.
TCGTACAGGCTGTTGGGATCGCCGAGAGGCTTTAGGTCATCGTCGTCGACGTCATGGTGCAGCTTAGCTACCTCGGCAGTCGTCTGCGTGGCGGCGTTGTCGAACGGTCTGATCACAAAGAAGATGACCAAGGCGATGATGATCGCCACCAACACAACGATAATGGCGACAAGTGGTCCGGTGCCGTTCTTCTTGGGAGCGGGCGCTTGTGACTGAACGGGCGCGTATGCGGGTGCCGGCTGCTGCTGAGGCGAGCCGCTCGCGACAGGGATGCGCTGCGTGGTCTCGACCGACACAGGGCTTGCGGCGGGGTCGGGGCGATAGGCGAGGGGGTCGTCCGCCTTGGTTTGAGACGTATCAAGGGGGCCGGTTTGCTCAAAAGCGGGCTGATCGTTGCTCGCGGCCGATTGCTCAACGGGTGCACCGCACGAGGTGCAGAACTTGGCGTCGTCTGCAAGAAGCTTGCCGCACGAGGCGCAGTACCGAGACATTGCCACTCCTTTCGCCACATTTCAATGCAATACGACGATTATACCCAGCGTCCAAAACTCCCCATCATAAGTTGCGGTGAAATAGGGGGTGTTTGGTGGCCACAGGGCTGTAATCAGTCCCTATTTCACCGCAACTTAGTAGTCGCCTGCGACTGGGCGGGATTTGGGGCGCGCCGAGCACTGGGGTATCATGGCTTGGTTGATATATCTGCATTTACGCGCTTTGTAGGAAGGGGCTGCGCCCATGGCTTTTGAGCCCGCTCAACATAGCTTTATCACGCTCGAGGGCGTCGATGGCGCCGGCAAGTCCACGCAGGCGCGCCTGCTTGCCCGCGCGCTCGAACTCGCTGGCCACCAGGTTGTGAGCCTGCGCGAGCCGGGCGGTACCGCCATCAGCGAAAAGATTCGCGCCCTGCTGCTCGACCCCGCCAACACGGCGATGGGGGACACCTGCGAGTTGCTGCTCTACGAGGCGGCGCGCGCCCAGCTGGTGCACGAGGTCATCGCACCCGCCCTCGCGGCCGGCAAGGTGGTCCTGTGCGATCGCTTCTACGATTCCACGACCTGCTACCAGGCGTTTGCCGATGGCCTCGACCGCCAGATGGTGCGCGACGCCAACAACCTGGCCGTCGCGGGAACGCACCCGGCGCTCACACTCGTCTACCACATCACGCCCGAGCAGGCGGCGCTACGCATGGCGGCCCGTGGCGCGGCAGATCGCATGGAGGCTAAGGGCATGGCATTCCAGGAGCGTGTCTACGAGGGGTTTTGTAGCATTGCCGCCGAGGAACCAAACCGCGTAAAGCTCATCGACGCGACCGCGTCCATCGAAGACGTCTTCGCGCAGACGGTCGAGCAGGTTCGCGCGTACGGTCTCGACATTTCCCAGGATGCCGTCGCCGCCGCGCTTGCCCAGGAGGCTGAGTAACATGGCCCCCGCTCAGGCAAGCCTGCTCGCCAAGCTTGACACTCAAGAACGCGTGCGCGATTTTTTGACCAACGCCGTCGCTAGCGGCCGCGCATCGCACGCGTACCTGTTTTTGGGCGCTCCCGGTGCCGGCAAGCTCGACGCCGCATGGGCGCTCGCCCAGGCATTCCTGTGCGAGCAGGACGGCTGCGGATCGTGCGACAGCTGCGTGCGCGTCGCCCGCCATACGCATCCCGACGTGCACTACTACACGCCCGAGAGCGCTACGGGCTACCTTATCGCCCAAACCCGCGAACTACTCGACGACGTGCCCCTCGCGCCTATCCGCGCCAAGGCCAAGGTCTACATCATCGACCGTGCCGAGCAACTGCGCGCCAACACCGCCAATGCCCTGCTCAAAACACTCGAGGAGCCGCCCGAGGGCGTCATGTTCATCCTGCTGGGCACCTCGGCCGACGTAATGCTACCCACCATTGTGAGCCGCTGCCAGTGCGTGCCGTTTCGGCTGGTATCGCCCGCCGTCGCCGCGCAGGCTGTGAGCCGCGCCACCGGCCAGGACTTCGCGCGCTGCCGCATAGCCGTCGCCGTGGCGGGAAGCCCCACGCGCGGCATCGAGTTCCTTAAGAGCGCCGAGCGCCAGGATGCTCGCCGCCAGATGGTCCGTGCCATCGACTCGCTCATCGCCGCCGACGAGGCCGACGTGCTCAGCCGCGCCAAGTCGCTCATCGTCGCCGTCAAGGCGCCGCTCGCCGAGGTCAAGTCCACGCAGGAAAAGGTACTCGAGCA
>CAKUHM010000293.1 GCA_934655835.1 uncultured Collinsella sp.
CACCGTTCATGCCGATGGTTGCGAACACGCCGATCGTGGCGCCGCCGATTACCGGCTGCGGAATGGACGTGAGCACCGCCGCGCATTTGGGCAGCAGGCCCGCAATGAGCAAGATCGCGGCGGCAAGCGTAAAGACCATGCGGTTGACGACCTTGTTCTCGGCGATGATGCCGACGTTTTGGCCAAACGTGGCCGTGGGGACGCCACCCAAAAAGCCCGAGAGCATGCCCACCAGACCGTTGGCGATCAGACCGCCCGAGATCTGGCTATCGGTCGCGGGGGTCTCGAGTGCGGCAGACGACACGGCGGCAAACTCGCCCATAACCTGCACAGCGTTAACGATAGCGACGACACCTACCACAGCGCACGCCGCCGGGTCGAACACCAAACGATGGGCACCCAGCGCCGGCGGGGCAAACCAACTAGCGGTCGCGATGGCCGAGAAGTCGACCATGCCCAGCACCGCAGCCACAACAAACCCCGCGCAGATGCCGGCCAGGATGCTGCCCAGCCTGAGCGCGCCCTTGCCATAGTTGCTCGCCATAAAGGTGACGACAAATGTCACGAGCGCAACAGCCCAGTTGGTAACGCTGCCAAAATCGGCAGCGCCCTCCCCGCCCGCCATGGACGCCACGGCGACCGGGCACAGCGATAGACCAATAACAAAGATGACGGTGCCGAGCACCGGGGCCGGGAACAGAAAGCTCACACGCTTAAACAAAAGGCCGAAGAGCATGACGAGCGCGCCGCCAATAATCTGAGCGCCCAGCACGGCCTCAAAGCCCAGCTCGAGGCCGACCGCCTTAAGTGCCGGTACAAACGTAAAGCTCGCGCCCATCACAATGGGCAAGCCCGAACCGACGATACCTTTTATGGGGAACTGTTGAAGGAAAATGTCAAGCGCCGAGAGAACCAGCGATGCTTGGATGACGGCAGCCTCCTCCTGAGGTGTGAAGCCGCAGACCGACGCGATGATGATGGCGGGCGTGACGATGCCCGCAAACGCCGCCAGCACATGTTGCAGCGCATGGGGCAACACCTGCACAAACGATACTTTTCCCGTACGCTCGAACAGGGCGTCCCCTGCCACCGACTCTGCCATTGCGCCTCCCATACCCTAGGCAGCGGCCCTATACCGCTCAACGGGCGCCCATTATAGGGCATATGGTGCAGGTAGCATTTTGGACGACGGGCCGGGGGTGAGATTAGCGTTTGCGGGGAACGAGCTTGGTGCGGCGCAGGTGGATCATCTCGGCGGCGATGGAGATGGCGATCTCCTCGGGGTCCTCGGCCTCGATGGCAACGCCGATCGGCAGGTGCAGCCCGTCGATCTGGTCCTGCGTAAAGCCCTCCCGCTCCAGGCGGGCGCGCACAAAGGCCGTCTTACGGCGCGAACCCAAGCAGCCCAGATAGGCAGGCTTAGCGCGCATAGCCTGAATCACCACGTCGATATCGGACTTGTGACCTGCCGTGGCCACAACCACCAGGTCGCGCGGGCCGATGGGGCACTGCTCGGCCAGGTTCTTGTAATCGACCAGACGACGGTCGTAGACGCCGGGCACCCATTCGGGCGTCAGCGTGCCGGGGCGGTCGTCGCAGGCTACGACGGCAAAGCCCGCCGCCGTCAGCACGCGCGCCGTCGCGGCACCCACGTGCCCACAGCCAAAGATATAGGTCAGGCCCTCGGGGCAGAGCGTCTCGATGTGCGCCGCAGGGATCTCGGAGGCCGCGTTGGTGTAGGTGACCTTACTCCCCTCCTCCACCAGCGAAAGCTCGGGGCAGCCGACAATGGTATGGCGAGATGCCTCGCCATGGTACTCGGCCACATCACCCTCGAGCGCGCTCGTGACAAACGGCTCAAAGTCGATGACAAAGTCACCGATGCGTCGATACGCCAAGACGTCGGCAATCTCCTGGAACAAGGACGCCTGCGATGCATTCAAGTGCAGATAGCACAGGCAGATGGCTCCGCCGCAGATCATACCGGTATCGGAGTTCTCGCCGCCCATGGTGTAACGGACCAGGCGCGAGCGCCCCGCATCCAGTAGCACACGAGCCTCATCCAGCGCAAAGAGCTCAATCTTGCCACCGCCGATGGTGCCTGCCTGGCTGCCATCGGCAAAGACGGCCATCCAAGCACCCACGCCACGCGGCGACGACCCTGCCGTGCCGGCCACGACCACGAGCTCGCACGTCTCGCCA
>CAKUHM010000294.1 GCA_934655835.1 uncultured Collinsella sp.
GAGGAGTACCGTCACCTGTGCACCGTCTCGCACCTGCGCGGATTTCCGCGTGTCTATGGCTACGGCTCTTGCGAGGACGACCCGCTCATCCTCATGGAGTGGGTCGAGGGCACCTCGCTCAAGCAGGCGCTGCCCTTGCTTCCGCACGATACCTCGGGCGGGCTGACCACCCAGATGGTCGCCGCCGTCGGAAACGCCGTGCTTCGTGCGCTCTTGATGACCCAAGGCCTTGTGAATCCGGTCGTTCACCGCGATCTTTCGCCCGCCAATATCATGTTCCGCACCACCAGCCGAACGCTCGAGCAGCAGATTGCCGATTGCTCCTTTGACCCCTGCCTCATCGACATGGGCTCCGCCACCATGGCCCTCAGCGATGACACGATCACCCGACGTGCCGACATCTGGCGCTTTGCCACGCCCGCATACGCCGCACCCGAAATGCTCACGCAGGACATCGAAGGCATCGCGGCCCTTCGCCGCTCGCCCGCCATCGATGTCTATGCGCTTTCGAGCATTCTGTACCAGCTCTACAGCGGTCGTAAACCGTTCGATGTCGAGTCGACGGGTGCTGCGGCAACCGGCTCGTTCTATCTCATAAAGACCAAGACAAAACCGGCGCCGCTCGAGCCGCGCTGCGATGGCGACGAGGCTCTCGTCCAGATCATCATGAAAGGCATCTCGGTCGAGCAGGGCGATCGCCCCACCGAGCAGCAGATGCTCGAGGTGCTCTCGGCATACCTTCCCGCTGCAGAATCTGAGGGCCACGAGGGCGCGGGCAATGACGCCGTAATCGACATCGACTCCGGTACGCACCTTAAGGTCGACGTCGCCGGCGAGCGCGCGAGAGAGATTCTGGAACAGGCCCGGCATGATGCCATAACCCGCCGCCGCTTTATTATCGGCGGCGTCGTCGCAGCCGTTGCGGGGCTCGGCGTCATTGGCGCGGCAACCCATGGCTTTGGCATCCCCGACTACCTGGACGGCATCCGCAGCTCGCTTGACGACTACACCTGGGACCAGCTGCAGGAGATTTCGCTCAAGATTAAGGCCGCCGAGACCCGCAGCGAGGCACGCGAGATTGCCAAGCGCTACCACCTGCTCGACACCGATGGGCATATCCCCTATCCGTGTACCAAGCGCGTAACGCTCACCAACGGGCTGGAGGTCGGCGCGCAACTTGTGGGCATCCGCCACGACGAGCTTTTGGACGGGACGGGCAAGGCCGGACTGACGTTTATATTCGATGCGGGTATTGCCGAGCGCGACGCTGCGGCTGAGCCGCCGAGCGCCGGCTGGGCAGATTGCGAGCTGCGGGCATGGCTCGACGGCGATGGTCTTAAGCTGCTGCCCAACGAGCTGCGCGCGCTTATTAAGGCCGTCAAGAAGACCTCGAACAACGTGGGCGCCGCCAGAAGCGCTTCGTGTCTGAGTGAGCTGCCCGCGACGCTCTGGCTGCCCGCCATGGTCGAGCTGTGCGGTGTGCAACCGCCCGATTCGTTTGCCGAGGACTATCACTACCTGGCCGACATCTATAACGGCGAAGGCAAGGAGTATCAGCTGTTCCGCGAGCTCAAGGTGAGCCCGTATTCCACCAACTCGACCATGGTGCGCCAGTGGAAGGGCAAGGACACCTGCTGGTGGGAGCGCACGGTGAGTCCCGACACGTCGGAGGAAAAGGGCACGGTCTATATCAACCGTGTCGGCGACGACGGCGACGTGTTTATGTACGCCACCCCCGCGGACAAGCCAAGCAAGCGTACCTGCGTGATTCCCGGGTTCTGTATCTAGAGGCGGAGGGCTGTTGCGACGGGGTTCCCGGCCCCGGCGTTTATCTCAATCTGTAACATCTAGGACCCAAATACCGGCCTAACTGTTACAGATTGAGATGTTGAGCAGGCGGCGGGACGGTTTGTCTCAATCTGTAACATCTACTCGGCAAAAACGGGTCTAGTTGTTACAGAACGAGACAAACCCCAACCCCGCGAGACAACGTCTCAATCTGTAACAGTAAGGGGTCAAAAACCTCTCCAGATGTTACAGATCGAGACGTTTGAGTTGACCCCGGACGGCTTGTCTCGATCCGTAACGTTTAGAGGTCATATTTCCCGCTAGATGTTACAGATCGAGACGTTAGCGTTCCGAGAGCTTCGCCTCATAAATGTGACCCAATTGTGTCGATATTTCCTCGCCAATGTTGCG
>CAKUHM010000295.1 GCA_934655835.1 uncultured Collinsella sp.
TCGCCCGCCGTGCCATTAAGGTGCGGCGGGCGCTTGTATACCAAGGCAACCTGCCTATAATGATGCAAGTTAAAACGCCGAACGCATCGCACGCACTTGCATCAGGCATCCGAGAGGAGAAAACATACCCATGAAGGCACTCTACAATGACGGTTCGGTGGCCGAGCTCCCGCAGGACGAGGTCACGCACGTCATCCGCCACTCCGCCGCGCATATCATGGCGCAGGCCATCAAGCGCCTGTACCCCGAGGCCGACTTTGCCTACGGTCCCGCGACCGACAACGGCTTTTACTACGACGTCGACCTGCCCGAGGGCGTCAAGATCAGCGAGGATGACTTCCCCGCGATCGAGGCCGAGATGAAAAAGATCGTCAAGGAGAACCTCAAGTTCACCGTGTACGAGAAGCCCCGCGCCGAGGCCATCGCCCTTATGGAGGAGCGCGGCGAGAAGTACAAGGTCGAGCACATCGGCGACCTGGACGACGACGCCCGCATCACCTTCTACCAGCAGGGCGACTACATCGACATGTGCGTCGGCCCCCACATCTGCTACACCAAGGCGCTCAAGGCCTTTAAGCTCACCGGCGTCTCGGGCGCCTACTGGAAGGGCGACAAGGACAACAAGATGCTCACCCGCATCAACGGCGTCGCCTTTGCCACCAAGGAAGAGCTCGACGAGCACATGCACATGCTGGAGGAGGCCAAGAAGCGCGACCACCGCAAGATCGGCCGCGAGATGGACCTCTTTATGATGCGCGACGAGGCCCCCGGCTTCCCGTTCTTCCTGCCCAACGGCATGATCCTTAAGAACACGCTGCTGGACTACTGGCGCGAGATCCACCACAAGGCCGGCTACGTGGAGATCTCCACGCCGCTCATCATGAACAAGCAGCTGTGGAAGACCAGTGGCCACTGGGACCACTACAAGGACAACATGTACTCCACCGTCATCGACGACGAAGAGTACTGCATTAAGCCCATGAACTGCCCGGGCGGCGTGCTGGTGTACGCCTCCAAGCCGCACTCTTACCGCGAGCTGCCCATCCGCGCCGGCGAGATTGGCCTGGTGCACCGCCACGAGCTGCGCGGCGCCCTGCACGGCCTGTTCCGCGTTCGCTGCTTTAACCAGGATGACGCCCACCTGTTTGTGCGTCCCGATCAGCTGACCGACGAGATCGTGGGCGTGGTCAACCTGATCGACTCCGTGTACCAGAAGTTTGGCTTTAAGTACCACGTTGAGCTTTCCACCCGCCCCGAGGACTCCATGGGCTCGGACGAGGACTGGGCTCGCGCCGAGGAGGGCCTGCGCACCGCTCTGGAGCAGCTGCACATGGACTACGAGGTCAACGAGGGCGACGGCGCCTTCTACGGCCCCAAGATCGACTTCCACCTGGAGGACTCGCTCGGCCGTACCTGGCAGTGCGGTACCGTCCAGCTCGACTTCCAGATGCCGCTCAACTTTGACCTGGAGTACGTGGACGCCGACGGCACCAAGAAGCGCCCCATCATGCTGCATCGCGTGTGCTTTGGCTCCATCGAGCGCTTCATCGGTATTCTGATTGAGCACTTTGCGGGCAAGTTCCCCACCTGGCTGGCTCCCGTGCAGGTCAAGGCCCTTCCCGTGTCCGAGAAGAGCCGCGACTACGCCCACGAGGTGTGCGCCAAGCTGGAGGAGGCCGGCATTCGCGTGGTCTGCGACGACCGCGACGAGAAGATCGGCTACAAGATCCGCGAGGCCCGCAGCATCGACCGCGTGCCCTACATGCTCATTTTGGGCGAGAAGGAGGTCGAGGCCGGCAACATTTCCGTCCGCGATCGTTCCAACGAGACCGTTCAGATGAGCGTTGACGAGTTTGTTGCGAAGGTGCTCGAGGAGATCAAGACTCGCGCCTAGGGCAAACTGCACAACAATTAACAAAGGCGACCGTCCACAAAGGGCGGTCGCCTTTTTTCATGCCCAAATAAGAAAAGCCGCTGGTTGAGCGGCTTTTTTTGTTGCACAAAAAGGTACAGGTTTTTGTAGAGGGGTATGGAGATGTATCTACGGGCAGTACATTTTGCGTAATCTGGGCAAACGCGGATTAATTGCTCGTATAATGGCCTATGTCGAAAGATACAAAAACCTGTACTTTTGCGACTGCGCCTAGCTGCGAGCGAGAAGCCTGTTCTAAACGCCCCTGCATTTGCGTGCATC
>CAKUHM010000296.1 GCA_934655835.1 uncultured Collinsella sp.
GTTCTGCGCGGTGGACAGTCTGGTGTTTGCATGGCTGTCGTATTTGCGCTTGCCGGGTGATATGCCGGAGCTTGCCGGCTGGCAGGGGCTGGACGTGCGCGAGCTGCTGCGTGCCGAGTGCTACCAGGACATGATTGGTGACCTGTGGGACCCGGAGGAGAGTCGCGCCTTGCTGGAGGCTGTTGCGGCAAGTCCTCGCTACCGCGGCGTGCGCGTTTGCGGTTATCGTGCCGTGAACGATGCGTCGATGACGGAGCAGTTTGCAGCCATGACGTTCCGATTTCCGGCAGGATTTAGCCACCTTTCCTTCCGCGGGACCGACAGCACGATCGTGGGTTGGAAAGAGGACTTTAACATGGCGTTCCGGTGTCCCGTGCCCTCTCAGAAATCTGCGGCACGTTATGTGGACGAGGCGGCAGCCGCAATAGACGGGCCGCTCTTGTGCGGAGGCCATTCCAAGGGCGGAAACTTGGCGGTGTATGGTGCGGCGATGTGCTCTGACGCTGCTGGCGACCGGATCGAGCGGGCCTTCTCCCATGATGGCCCCGGCTTTGTCGAGGAGTTCCTGAGTGGCGAAGCTTTTGCGGGCCTGTCCGGTCGCATCGATAAGACCCTGCCCCAGTCGTCGATTTTCGGCATGATGTTCGAGACGCAGGAAGACTATGCCATTGTCGAGAGCACCGAGTTCAGCTTGCTGCAGCACAATCCCTTTAGCTGGGTTATTGACGGCTGCGACTTTGTGTATTGCGAGCGTCTGTCTGCCGGCGCGCGATACGTCGATAACTCTATTCGTGAGATGTTGCTTGCGGTGGAGCCTGCCGAACGCGAGCGCTTTGTGGATGCACTGTTCTCCGTGTTTGAGGCTACGGGCGCCGAACGGTTTGCAGATATCGCAGGGAATCTGCGCGAGAGCCTGCCAGTGATGCTTCAGGCTGCTCAGGGCTTCGACAAGGATGCGCGCCGCTTTATCTCGCAGACCATCGCGGCGATCCTTAAGTGCGCGCTGCTGCCCAGGCGCCCCGAGCTCAATGTTCCTGCTGCCGGTAAGAACCTGGCAGAGCAGCTTGAGGCGTGGCAGTCCGAGCTCCTGCACTAGCAGTTAGTTCTTTGGGGTCAGGTTGCTTTGCACCAATCTTCGATGCGTGCGGGGCAGGCTCGACCGCTATACTGATTCGTGCTGAAATCGATCTAGAACGGAATGCCGTATATGAAAATCAATCACGCAATCCTGCATATCCTGGACTTTGACTCGGCTGTCAACGTCATGAGCCAGCGCGAGCTCGATATCGAGAGCCGTACCGTGCGCAACTTCGTGACCACGCACCTGCGTCGCGCCCGTACTTCGGCAGATAACAAGCGCGCCACATTTGCCGAGAACTCCGCATTCGGCGGCGAGCTCAAGGGTTATTTCTTTGGCGAGCGCGAGTTCGTGGACCTGTCGCAGCAGATTGCGGAGTTCATTTCCTCCGAGCTCACCAAAGCCGAGAAGGCCGAGTCCACCGACGTGCTTGTGGCGGACTTTGACGATGACGAGGACGCCCGGTGGTTTGCCGTTATGCTGTTGGGCTCCAAGCAGGCCTTTATGCACGAGGTGGGCCGCGAGGAGGGCGAGGTGCGCAACGATATCGCGCGCCATTACGCCATCCTGCCGAATCCTTCCCAAAAGGTGCCGAGCTACGCCATCGTGCGTGCGAGCACCATGGAGATCGGCTACGTGGACAAGAAGCGCAAGATCGCCGGCGAGGACCGCATGCTTATTCCTGACGGGCTGCTGCAGTGCGATACGGGCGTGTCGGGCAAGGAGATTATCGACACCGTGACGCGTGTGGTCGAGGAGGTTGCCGAGGAGCACGGCGCCAACACGGCCGTGGCGCTCGCCAAGGTCAAGGCCGCTGTTGCCGAGAAGGTCGAAGACGACGAGGAACTGCCGCCTTGGGATATCGTCGACGAGGTCTTTGAGGACGAGCCGGTCATCAAAGAGAGCGTGCGTGCGGCGCTGACCGAGGAGAAGGTGCCCGAACGCGTGCCCGTGGAGCGCAAACAGGTCGAGCGCGCGGCCGTGCGCAATCATAAGATTCGTACCGACACGGGCATCGAAATCAGCTTCCCGGCCGAGATGGGCTCGAACTCCGAGTACATCGAGTTCGTCAACGAGCCCAACGGCCTCATCTCCATCGAGCTCAAAAACATCGG
>CAKUHM010000297.1 GCA_934655835.1 uncultured Collinsella sp.
ATCCATATGTCCATCGAGAGCGAGCTGACGCGTCGCATCGGCGAGGCCGGCAAGCGCTTGCATACCGGGCGTTCGCGTAACGACCAGGTGGCGACCGATACCCGCTTGGGCGTCAAGGCGCTGGCCAAGGAGCTTATGGAGGCCAACCTGCAGCTGCGTCATGTGCTTGTGGACGCCGCCAAGAAGTATGACAGGGTCATTCTTCCCGGCTACACGCACATGCAACATGCGCAGCCCGTGCTGCTGTCGCATCATCTGCTGGCGTATTCCTGGATGTTTGCGCGCGACTTTACGCGCCTGAAGGCCGCTTTCGATGCCGCAGATAACTGCCCGTTGGGTGCCGCGGCGCTTGCCGGTACGAGCTACCCGCTCGATCGCCAGATGACGGCCGCCGAACTTGGCTTTGCGGGCGTGATTCCCAACTCGCTCGACGCTGTTTCGGACCGTGACTTCCTGCTCGACCTGCATTACGCCGGTTCCGTCATGGCGATGCACCTGTCGCGTCTTTCCGAGGAGATTGTGCTGTGGTCGAGCTCCGAGTTCGGTTTCATCACACTGTCCGACTCGTACTCCACCGGCTCTTCCATCATGCCGCAGAAGAAGAATCCCGACTTTGCCGAGCTCATCCGCGGCAAGAGCGGTCGCGTGTACGGCAACCTGGTCCAGCTGCTGGTGACTATGAAGGGCCTGCCGTTGGCCTATAACAAGGATCTTCAGGAGGACAAGGAGGGCGCGCTCGACACGGCCCACACGCTCATGCAGTGCCTGTCCGTTATGGCCGGCATGATTTCGACCTGGACCGTCAATGAGGGCGCCATGGCGCGCGAGTGCGGCGTTGGCCACCTGGCAGCCACCGACGTTGCCGACTACCTGGCTAAGCGCGGCCTGCCGTTCCGCGAGGCGCACGCCGTGGTGGGCCATCTGGTCCTGATGTGCGAGAAGCGCGGTTGCAACCTCGAGGATCTGCCCTTTGAGGTGTTCCAGGAGGCAAGTCCGCTGTTTGAGCGCGATATTACCGAGGCGCTCGATATTCCCTCGATTGTTGCCGCACGTACGACTGAGGGCGGTACCGCGCCTGCTGCTGTGGCCGTACAGTTGGAACGCGCCGAGGTGCAGCTTGCGGCCGATGAGGTCACGTTTGGTTCGCTGACCAAGGTCGTCGAGATGGGTCATGGGGCAAATTAAGGTCCTATCTGAAACTGTTTCAGTCATTTATTGATAAATCGTTTTTGCTTTTACGGGCGCCCGCTGATGCGGGCGTCCGTATTTTGTTGCCACGGGGGAGGGGCTTGTCGAGAACTTCTGTAGGACCTTTGGGCAGCTTGTGAAGGGGGTGCGTTCACGGGCGGCTACCGACCGTCTGCTCGGTTCGATGCGGTTGATGGCGGGGTGGATGGTACTCTAGTCGGGCTTCGAAACAGAAGTGACACATATGGAACGCTTCAATAAATTGCAGCGCTTCAATAAACAGCTTTTTGTTTAACTGCAGCTAAAACTCTGTTACGATGCAGTCCAGGCGGGTGCCGGAATGGGACTTGGGCACGCGCGAACCTACTTGAAAGGCTACCTTATGGCTATCGAGAAGACCTTCATCATGATTAAGCCCGACGCCGTGCGCGATCGCAAGATCGGCGAGATCGTTGCTCGCATTGAGCGCAGCGGCCTTGTCATCGAGCGCATGGAGATGACCACGCTCGAGCGCGCTACCGTCGAGGAGCACTACGCCCATCTGGCCGACAAGCCCTTCTTTGGCGGTCTCTGCGACTTTATGACGAGCGGTCCGGTCGTCAAGATGGTTGTTTCCGGTCTTTCCGCCGTCTCCAAGATGCGCACCCTTATGGGCGCCACCAACCCGCTTGATGCTGCTCCTGGCACCATCCGCGGCGACTTCGCTGTCGATGTCAACGCCAACGTGATTCACGGCTCCGACTGCCTGGAGAACGCCGAGATCGAGATCAAGCGCTTCTTTGGCTAAACCAGCTTTGACTCCTTAAAGCTGTTAGCGTGTGGCTTGGGCGCCGCGGAACTCCATCCGCGGCGCCCTTTTTATATCAGTAGATTTCTAGGCATGTCCCAAAAATCTACAAAGGGGCCCGCCCGGATGTGTGTTCCGAGCGGGCCCCTTGCTGTTAGCTTGTGGCGCTGAGTAGTTTAGGCTTCGTCGACGATCTTAAGGCCGCGGGTCTGGTC
>CAKUHM010000298.1 GCA_934655835.1 uncultured Collinsella sp.
AGGGTGCTGTGCAAAACGCCGCCGTTGATAAAGCCGGCGGACCCTTCCTCAAAGCGCATGTGCTCATGAGCCGCACGCGTGCGATAGTCAATTGCTCCCTGTTCCATGTAGAAAAGCTCGACTTCGGAATGCCAGTGCCAGGGGACGGAGTTGCCCGGATAGCGAGCGAATTCTGCGCGTTCGGCAATATAGGGCCAGTCTTCGGCGGTCTCGGGAAACGCTTCCTCGCGTCCTCCGCGGTGCAATTCTATGTGATCCATGTTTCGCATGGCATCAGTATAAAGCGCGATGGGCTTAGATTGCCCTTGCCTGTTCGGGGAACGCCTTGTCTAGGGATGCTTGGAGCTTTTCGAACGATGCTCGCAAGTTGAGGCTCTGATTAGTTGAGCGTTTGGCTTTTGTGGTGGGGGAGTCGAGGAGACCGTCTCTCTGTGTCGGGGGGAAGGAGAAAAGGTCCGCATGTTTTAGGGATGGCTGTGCTGCGTCATTGGAAGAATGCATGCGTGCGGCCTCCTCGATGTCCACCAAAAGGTTGCGCACGGGGCGTGCTGCTAGGTCCCGTGCGTTGGCAGTATTATGCCGCGGCTGCTGCAAAGAAGCGCTAAAGAAAGGCTTAACCTGGTTTGGTATTACGATGAAACTGCAGTTCAGAGGTATCGAATAACACTCTTGAAAGGTTTTGGGCTTAAGGACTTTCTAAGGTTTGTGACGTGGATATGGCGCGGACGTGCGGAGCGTGTGAATGCTCGCCGTTAGCGCTGCGACTCTGCGGCGCGCACCTGCTCGATGACCTTCTCCATCGTGGCGTCGATGCGGTCTTTTTTGAGTTCGCATTCCCAGATGGTTATGGGTGTCCAGCCCATTTGAGTGAGTGCCGCCACGGCGGCTCGGTCGCGCTCGACGTTGCGACGGAACTTTGCCTCCCAAAACTCAACGTTGCGCTTGGGCTGGCTGGGGTTGCACTTGGGGCAGCGGTGCCAAAAGCAGCCGTTGACGAAAATGGCGATCTTGCGGCCGGGGAAGGCGATGTCGGGCTTGCCGGGAACCTTCCATTCCAAGCGATAACCCGTAAGGCCCGCTGCGCGCAGGCGCTGTCGTACGAGCAGCTCGGGCTTGGTGTTGGCACGCTTGTTGCCCTTCATGGACTTTTTGATGGCGGCTCGACGGCGGACCAGTTCGCGCTCGTCGGCGGAAAGGTCCGAGGTATCGATGCCGTCCAGTAGGCCGGGCTTGGGGCGCTTTTTGCTGCGGCGCTTAGGTTTGCGCTTGGGTTTGGTGGTGGGCTCGTCGGTTGTGTTGGGCACGGCGTCATCGGCGGCGCTTGCCTCGAGCCGGTCTTCCTTGAGCTCGATCAGCGCATCAATCAGTCCTTTGTCGGCGGGCATCCATTCCACCGTTGCCAGCGAGGTGCGCGGAATCCAGCGGATATCGAGCTGGCGGTCGTGTTTCTGGGGTTCACCGGACTCATCGGCGAGCGAGCAGTAATAGCACTCCATGGAGAGATGAAAATCGGGGTAGTCGTACTCAACGGTATAGAAATCGCGCAGGTTGGTGACCTTCACCTGCAGCTCTTCCATGAGCTCGCGGCGCACGGCGTCTTCGGGTGTCTCGCCGCGCATGAGCTTGCCGCCCGGAAACTCCCAAAGTCCCTGCATGTCGCCGTAGCCGCGCTGCACGGCAAGCAGCTCGTCAGATCCATCCTTGCGAATGATCCCAGCGGCAACATGAACAGTCTTCAACAGGAGTCCTCTCTCAACATCAACGAGTGACAGGCTAGCTACCCGTACCTTACACAACGGTAAGGCAAGCGTAAGCCATATCGATGGTAGCCGACTCGTCTTCTTGCGACTATAGATGCCGTAGACTAATCGCAAGAAAGGACTCGGTATGCAAACCACGCAAATGGCGACCCCGGTACTGGAGGTCGCGCATCTCGAAAAGGTATACGGCGCGCTAGGCAACGTGACCCGCGCGCTCAACGACGTCAGCTTTACCGTCAACCGCGGCGAATTCGTGGGCATCATGGGCGCTTCGGGCTCGGGCAAGTCGACGTTGCTCAACTGCGTTTCGACCATCGATAGCGCCACAAGTGGCACGATCCGCATCAACGGCCAGGACGTGACGCGCATGAAGCAGGCCAAGCTTTCGCAGTTCCGCCGCGAGGAGCTGGGCTTTAT
>CAKUHM010000299.1 GCA_934655835.1 uncultured Collinsella sp.
CCGTAATGCCGCCAAATTTAATGCCCGACTCAACTACGGCAATACCGGCGGCCTCGAGTGCCGCCTTGGACTCCTGCCACAGGCCGCTGCAGCACATGTCGACATCGTGGCTGGGACGTCCCATCAGGGCGTCACGTACCCAACCGCCCACGTACCAGGCCTCAAGACCAGCATCCTCGAGAGCGCGCAACACACGCAAAGAGGCGGCTGACGGCTGCGTAGCGTTGAGCGAAACATTGCACATTCCTATGGCCTCCTGCAATTGCGGGCATATCGATTGATGGTTTCCAAGAAGTCTAGCAAGAAACGAGAGCGGGCGCACACGCGAACGCGCTTCAAGCACGATTGGATCCCAAGGCATCGACTACAAACATGAAAAAGCACCCGCCTCGGCAATCCGAGACGGGTGCTCTACAAAGCAAAGATGCAAGGTCCGTGCGCTGCGTTAGCAGACCTGACGGATGGCGATGCCCTTCTGATACTCATCGACCTTAGCAAAATCGCCCAGACCCGGGCACTCGACCACGTTGGCGCCGGTGGCCATCGAGAGGCGCAGAGCGTCCTCAACACGCTCGGGAGCGTCGTGCCACACGGACAGGAAGGCGGCCAGCGAGGAATCGCCGGCGCAGACCGTCGACAGCAGCTTGACGTCGAAGGTGCGGTTGGCAAACCAGATGTGCTCGCCGTTGGAGAAGTACGCGCCGTCGCCACCAAGGGTCAGCAGGACGTTCTTGGCGCCCTTGGCGTGAAGCTCGGCCATAGCGCCCTTGATGGACTCATCGTCGCCACCGCTCACCTTAATGCCAAAGATGTCGAGCAGCTCGTCGTCGTTGGGCTTAATGAGCAACGGCTCCATGGCAATGAGGTCGGCCAACTGATGGCTCGAGATATCGAGCACGAACTCGGCGCCCTTTGCCTTAACACGGCGAAGCACCTCGGCAAGGAAACCCTCGGAGGTGTTGGGGGGCAGCGAGCCGCTGATGACCAGGCAGGTCATGTCCTCGAGCGAATCGATCAGCTCAAACATCTCCTGCTCGTTGGCCTCGTTGATGGCGGCACCGGCGTTGACCATGTTGTACTCGGTGTCGGGGCCGGCATTGAGGAACACGTTGACGCGCGTGATGCCGTCGGTCCACACGGGCTTGACGGGCACGCCCAAGGCCTCGGCGCCCTTAACGATAAACTCGCCCGAGAAGCCGGCGAAGAAGCCCAGGATCGTGGTGTCGACACCGTAGTGGTCAAGCGTAAACGAGACGTTGAGGCCCTTACCGTTGGGCGTGTAGACGGCGTTGCGGGTACGCGTGACGGTGTTGGCAGCAAGACCGTCGCAGGCAATGTTGTAGTCAATGGCAGGATTTGCAGTGAGCGTATAAATCATGAATGTTCCTTTCACGAAGCAACGTGTTAATGAAAGTATATTCCACACATCGGTAAAAGGCTAGGACAACTCGGTAAACGGTGTGGAAGCGATGGAGTACGGCAGAACATGTCTCCCCCATGGCAGAACAAAAAAGGCGCCCCGGCCGAAACCGGGGCGCCGCATGCGCACGAATATGTCGCGTTTAGATTACTGACGATCGAGCTTGCGGACAGCAACGCGCTTGCTGTACTCATCGACGTGACCGAAGTCGCCGATGCCGACGGACTCGGCAACGTTGGCGCCGGTGGCCATAGCGAGCTTCATGGCCTCCTCGACGTTGTCGCGATCCCTGTACCACTTGTGCAGGAACGCAGCGAGGGTGCAGTCGCCGGCGCAGACGGAAGAGACCAGCTTGATGTTGAACTCACGCTTGGCATACCAGATGTCCTCGCCGTTGGAGAAGTAAGCGTCACCGCGGCTACCACGGGTGAGCAGCACGTTCTGGACGCCGGCCTCGTGAGCCAGCTTCATGGCAACGCGGACCTCGTCGTCGGTGTCGACCGGCACGCCGAAAATAGCCTTCATCTCGTGATGGTTCGGCTTGATGAGCAGCGGCTTCTTGTGAGCGAGCTCCTTGAGCTTGTCGGAGGACAGGTCCAGGACGACGTCGGCGCCACGGGCCTGAGCGTGCTCCATGACCTTGGCCAGGAAGTCGGGCGTAGCTTTGGGAGGCACGGAGCCGGAGACGATCAGGCACTCAAGATCGCCCGCGGTGTCCAGGATGTTGTAGAGCTCCTCCTGGTGCTGCGGCGTAA
>CAKUHM010000300.1 GCA_934655835.1 uncultured Collinsella sp.
GCGGCATCCGGATAGGTGGTATGGATCTTGTTGAGCAGGCGCGTCGTATGCGCATCATTGGGCGCCAGGCGCAGCGCCAGACGCGCGCAGCCCACGGCAGCCGAAATGTTCTCGGTCTCGGGCTCCAAGAAGTACTGACCCAAATTGGTGTAGGCGCGTGCGGCGCACTTACCGTCGCTCGCGCGCTCCAGCACCGAGAACGAGAGCGATGCCCACTCCTGCTTGTCCTCGAGCGCGCGGAACAGCTCGGCCAAGTCCAAGCGATAGTTGCAGTTCATGGGATCCCAACGCACGGCCTGCATCAGGGCATTCCGAGCACTCACATAATCCTGCTGGCGAATGTAGGCAAACGCCATGTCGGAGTACAGGCGGTCAAAGGGAACCTCGACCTGCACCAGCTCGCGCGGATCCTTCTCCACGCGGCGATAGGCCAGGCGCTCAAACTTGCTGTCGAAGCTAAAGTACTGGCGCTTCTCCTCCGTCTTGCACTCAGCGTCGATATACTCCTCGGCGAGCTCCACCAGACGCTCAAGCAGCGGCGTCGCCGTAGCCAGGTCGCCCTGCGCCAGATAGTTCTCGGCATACGTGATGTCTTCCAAGCTGATAGGCAGGTCCATGACAACTCCTCGGTCCGGGCGGCAGACTCAACGCGCGCCTTAAATATCGGTCAATACACAAAACCCGGGTCTCTTACGAGGCCCGGGCGTTCAATTTTGGTAGCCCGTACCAGATTCGAACTGGTGATCTCCGCCTTGAGAGGGCGGCGTCCTAAACCGCTAGACGAACGGGCCATATGTAGCAAATGCAATGGCTGGGATGGAGGGAGTCGAACCCCCATTGACGGAACCAGAATCCGCTGTCCTGCCATTAGACGACATCCCAATGACTGCATCGCTGCGCTCGGCTGTGCCTTTGCGCAAGAAAGAAATATACGGGAAGTCCCGCCGTGACGCAAGCCCCAATTTTGACTTTTTTGAAAATCGGTCAAATTGGCCTAAATTGGCCCAACCCGTGAAGGACCTGTGAAGCCCTCGGTCGCGCACGAAGACGAAAGGCCGCAAGCGCTCCATATCTACCGTTGGCAGATTATCTCAACGAAGTTGCGGCATCTGAGGACACAATCAGGCTATCTATTCTAATGCGGATATCGAGGCGCCATGAACGAAGAGCTGGATTACCTGTGGGAAACCCTAGGACTCGAGATAACGGCCGACCTATGGCCCGACCGGGATAAAATCCACCCCACGTTGCGCCCCGCCATCACGGTGATGCAGGCAAAATACCGCCGTGCATCCTTTTTGATCATGCGGATGTCATGGCACGCGGGACTCCCCGACCTTAAGCGAATCCAGGCAAGCCTCGTCGAGCTGTCCGGTATGCCGACCGTCATATCCGAGGCGCACCTGGAGCAGCGCCAGCGCGAGCGACTGCAACAGCAGCGGATCCCCTTTATCTGCCCCGGCGTTCAGGCATATCTGCCCTTTATGGACGAGGAGTACTGGAGCGGCAAGCCCAACAAGCACGTAAAGGTCTACGATCCGCACGAATGGGCGCAGTTGGAGGATTGAGCCGAGCGAGCCCGCCGATGGAAAACACGTCCCACCCTGAGCACTCAAAACGGGTCGCACTTTCCGCAGCCGCTACAGCAATGCCTCGGCCCAAGCCGATTCCCTAAAGCCGGGAATCGCAAAGTCGTCGCCCACCAGCAGTGGGCGCTTGACCAGCATGCCGTCGGTCGCCAGCAGCTCGTAGCACTCCCGATCCGTCATGCCCGCATCTAGACGTGCCTTCAGGCCCAGCTCTCGATATTTCATGCCCGACGAATTAAAGAAGCGCCGCACCGGCAGTCCCGAACGAGCAATCCAGGTCGCAAGCTCATCAGCCGCGGGATTGTCCAAAACGATATCGCGGTCGATATACTCTACCCCGTGTTCGTCCAGCCATGCCTTGGCCTTCTTACAGGTCGAGCACTTGGGATATTCAACAAACAGTACGGTCATGGGAATCCTCCGAATATAGATCGGCCAACGCAGGCACACGCCACACGAGGCGCCTTCGCATGATGGGCCAATTGTAGCCCACGGGTCACACGCTAAACGAACCGTACCCCGAATCCGCGTTTGATGAACGGCAGCAGCTCCATTGCCTCGGGCG
>CAKUHM010000301.1 GCA_934655835.1 uncultured Collinsella sp.
CCTGCAGGCGGGCGACGTGGTAGTGACGCAGGACATTGGCTTGGCGAGCATGGTGCTCGGGCGCGATGCCGCCGCCATCGGTGTGCGCGGGCGCGTCTACGACAAAGCGACCATCGACATGCAGCTGTTTATTCGCCACGAGGAAAAGAAGGTGCGCCGCGCCGGCGGACGCACTCGCGGACCGGCGGCATTTACCAGCGAAGACCGCATCCGCTTTAAACGCAACCTCACCGAGCTACTGCGCTAACCAAGGTAGATTTTTGGGACATGCCTAAAAATCTACCTTTTTGTTTTGGCGATTGACGCGCATCCAACGCCCAAGTCATGGCGGTAGATTTTACGGTATACCCCAGTTTTTACGGCCTATCCCAAACATCTACTTAGAGGCCAAAGGCGGAAAGGATGAGACCCCAGCCCGCGCCGATAACGTACATCATAATCAGGAACACGACGTTTTCGCGGGCGCTGCGGTTGGTGCGGAACAGCACCAGGTAGCCCACGCCGGCGGAAATAAGCGTGCCGGCGAGCATCGGTGCCAGCTGCAGCGCGCCTTCCAGATACAACTGCGTGATGACGACGCTGGCCGAGCAGTTGGGAATCAAGCCGACAAGCGCCGAGCCCAGGACCGCAAGCGTCTCGTTACCGCGCAGGAACTGCTCAATCGCCGATTCGCCGAACGTCTCGAGCACGGCGACCAGAATCAGCGTCACCAGAAAAATAAAAACCGAAACCTGCACAGTGTGCGAGATCGTACTGCGGATAATCGACAGAACGGGCGCGCCCTCGTAGGAGTGGTCGTGGCTGTGGCCGTGGTGGTGCTCATGCTCGCCCATGTGACCGTGATCATGGCTGTGTCCGTGGACGCGCTCATGTTCATCTTCATCATCATCGCAACCGCAATGGTCGCGCTCGCATAACTCGTGGATGTGGTCGGCGCTCACGCCCGCCTCGGCCACCTCGTCGATGATGTCACCGCCAGTGTGGTCGTCGTGCGCGCAGTTCACGTGGGCCGGGTTGGCCGCGGTTCCCAGCACGGTACGGCGAATCGCCGCATGCGCGCGAGAGTTACGACGCAGGCCGCGAATGGCGGCGTCCACGATAAAGCCCGTGACCAGCGCGATCAGTGCCTTCGACGCCAGCAGCATCGCCATGGTCTGCACGGGAACTTGCTCGGCAAGCAACAGCGGCAGCATCTCGTCGGAGGTCGAAAGGAACACCGCCACCAGCGTGCCCAGCGTCACGACACGGCCGGCATACAGCGTGGCCGCCATGGCCGAAAACCCGCACTGTGGCACGATGCCCAGCAGCGAACCGACAACCGGGCCCGCGGCGCCGGCACGCTTGATGGTGCCATTGACGCGGTCGCCCGCAACATGCTCGAGCGTCTCGAGCACAAGGTATGTAACAAGCAAAAACGGCACCAGGGACAGCGTGTCCTTGCCGGCGTCGAGCAGAATATCAATCAGCAAATCCATGACGGATGGAACCTTTCGTGTCTTTCGGCAGCATTGTAAAAGTCCTAGCGGTCAACTAGGGTATTGTAGTTGTCCCAGGCGCGGTGCCAATAGTTGCCCATGGTAAACTATCATCTCGCCATAACTCAGTAACCCCGAGCCGCGCGACGCGGCCCATCCAAGGAGCAGCATATGAACGTTTCGCAAGCACTTGAATACGAGCGCCAGCCGTTTATCCCCATGTTTATCTATGGCGATCACGGCGCCATGGAGTCCGAGCGCCAAAAGGGCGAGGAGGCCCTCAAGGTGCTCGAGACCGAGTACTTTACCGCCGAGGGCGACCCCGGTTTCGACTTTGCCACCGTGCGTGACCTGGCCGACCGCAACCGCGACCTGTGCGACCAGATCGGCGAGGCGCGCCTGCGTAACGTGACGCCAGCGACGCTTTCGCGCGGCCTATCCGACGCCGACACCTGCGCCGCCATCGGCAAGATGCAAAAGCGCACCGCCGCGTCCGTCATGCGCGAGATCCGCGGTGACCGCGACGCGCTCGGCGTGGCCTACGCCCGCAAGCCCATCCAGGGCACCGTGCTGGGTATCGATATCGAGACCACCGGCCGCGCGCCCGAGCGCGGCTACATCATCAACGTGGGCTGGGAGATCATGGACCTCACCAGCGACGCCGTCCCGCA
>CAKUHM010000302.1 GCA_934655835.1 uncultured Collinsella sp.
GGGGTAGCGCGAAAGGACTGCACATGCGTCAATTTAAGACCGAGAGCAAAAAACTGCTCGACCTCATGATCAACTCCATCTACACCAATAAGGAAATCTTCCTGCGCGAGCTTATCTCTAACGCGAGTGACGCCGTCGACAAGCTTAACTTTAAGAGCCTGCAGGATCCGAGCGTTAAGCTCGACCAGGGCGACCTGGCTATTCGCGTCTCCTTTGATAAAGACGCCCGTACCATCACCATTTCGGACAATGGCATTGGCATGACCGCCGAGGAGCTCGAGCGCAATCTGGGCACCATCGCCCATTCCGGCTCCGAGGAGTTTAAGACCGAGAACGCCGAGCAGCAGGGTTCGGATGTCGACATCATCGGCCAGTTTGGCGTGGGCTTCTACTCGGCCTTTATGGTCGCCAGCCACGTAAAGGTTGTCAGCCGCGCCTATGGGGAGGACACCGCTCACGTGTGGGAGTCTGATGGTCTTGAGGGTTATACCATCGAGGACGGCGAGCGCGCCGAGCACGGTACCGATGTTATCCTGACGCTGCGCGAGAACGAGAAGCTCGATGCCGACGGCGAGGCCGAGACCTACGATCGCTTCCTGACCGAGTGGGGCCTCAAGAGCCTGATTCAGCAGTACAGCAACTATGTGCGTTACCCGATCCAGATGATGGTGTCCAAGAGCCGCCAGAAGCCCAAGCCCGAGGATGCTGGCGATGACTACACGCCCGAGTACGAGGACTACCAGGAGCTCGAGACCGTCAACTCAATGACGCCGATCTGGAAGAAGCACAGCTCCGATGTTGAGCAGAAGGACTATGACGAGTTCTACAAGTCCACGTTCCACGACTTTGACGATCCAGCGCGCACCATCAGCTTCCATGCCGAGGGCACGCTCGAGTACGACGCCCTGCTGTTTGTGCCGGGCCGCGCGCCGTTCGATCTGTACAGCAAGGACTACGAGAAGGGCCTGGCGCTCTACAGCTCCAACGTTCTGATTATGGAGAAGTGCGACGACCTGCTGCCCGACTACTACAACTTTGTCCGCGGCGTCGTGGATTCCGCCGACGTGTCGCTCAACATCTCGCGCGAGACGCTGCAGCAGAACCGTCAGCTCAAGGCCATCGCCAAGCGTGTGGAAAAGAAGATAACCGCCGACCTTGAGGATATGCGCGACAACGACCGCGAGGCCTACGAGAAGTTCTTTGAGAACTTTGGCCGCGGCCTTAAGTACGGCATCTACTCGAGCTATGGCATGAAGGCCGATGAGCTCGCCGACCTGCTGCTGTTCTGGTCTGCCAAGGAGCAGAAGATGATTACCCTGGCCGAGTATGCCAAGGGCATGCCCGAGGACCAGAAGGCCATCTACTACGCCGCCGGCGACTCACGTGAGCGCCTGGCCAAGATGCCCGTGGTAAAGGGCGTGCTCGACCGCGGCTACGACGTGCTGCTGCTGACGCAGGATGTGGACGAGTTCACGTTCCAGGCCATGCGCGAGTACGTGGCCGCCGATATGCCCAAGGTCTACGAGGACGATGCTGCTCGCGAGGCTGCCGAGAAGGCCGTGGCCGATGGTGCCGAGCCCGAGGTCGAGGATCGTCATCTGGAGCTCAAGAACGTCGCGACCGGCGATCTTGATCTGGCAACCGAGGATGAGAAGAAGGAGGCCGAGGACGCCACCAAGGAGAACGAGGACCTCTTTAGCGCTATGAAGGAAGCACTCGGCGACAAGGTCGAGAAGGTTGCCGTTTCCGCACGCCTGACCGACGCCCCCGCATGCATTACCACCGAGGGCCCGCTGTCGCTCGAGATGGAGAAGGTGCTCCAAAAGGGTCCCGAGGGCGCGCCCGACGGTATGCCCAAGAGCCAGCGCGTGCTTGAGCTCAACGCCAAGCACCCGGTCTTCGCCAAGCTCGTCTCCGCCCAGAAAGCAGGCGACGTCGACAAGATCAAGCAGTACTCCGGCCTGCTCTACGACCAGGCCCTGCTGGTCGAAGGCATTCTCCCCGAGGACCCCGTAGCCTTCGCGGCAGCTGTTTGCAACTTGATGTAGTTATGTGGTCCGCCGTTCTAACGAACGGCGGACCAGTCGACGCTGCAAACGCCCCTAAGCGGCAATCTGACGTTCAATCGTCGGTCGCGTACC
>CAKUHM010000303.1 GCA_934655835.1 uncultured Collinsella sp.
GAGGTCGCAGCTGCCTCGACGCCCTCGACGCCCTCGACGCCTGCGGAGCCCGAGTCCACGCCGGCGCCTTCGCCGACGCCTGATTCGAATGACAACTCGAGTGACGATTCCAACGATGACAGGATGGATGCGTCCTCGACCGATGCTGACAGCAATGGTTCTGCTGGTGGCACTACTAACGACGGGTCTACCTCGAACGGCTCTGTCTCGAACGGCTCCGATTCGGACGGCTCTGCTGCGGGCGATTCGTCTTCAAACTCTGCCGGCAATACGGACGGCGCCGCTTCTGGTTCGACCGGCGCAGGCTCATCTGACTCTTCCACCGGTTCGAGCGATTCTTCCGCCGATACTGGTTCTAACAATGACTCTAACTCTGGCGCAGCTTCTGATTCCGGTGTTTCCAAGGACGACTCGAATAAGGAGACGGACGCGCCTGCAACTTCGACGGACAAGAAGCCCTCTTTCGCCGTGCAGCTTGGCTCCACGCTGGGCTCTTCGCTGATGGCTGGCGTAAGCAGCTCGTCTCCTGACAAGAACAATTCTGTTCAGGTTACTGCGACGCAGACCACGGTCGCGAAGGATGAATCTAAGGAGAAAGATTCCGAGAAGTCCGAAACGGAGAAGGGCGGCAAGTCCGATCAGAAGAAGGACGAGGGTAAGAAGTCTGAATCTGAGGAGAAGGACGAGAGCAAGGGCAAGACCGAGGACGGAAAGCAGCAGGGCGAGGACAGCGGTAAGGGCAATACCGATGACCAGGTCCAGGAGCAAAATGACTCCAAGACGGTGACCACTACAACCACCACGACCACGACGACCAAGTCCTCGGGCGGCAACATGCCCAAGACGGGCGACTTGATCGTGATGGCGAGCCTTGCCAGCGCGAGTTTGGCGACGCTCGGCGCTACGTCTATCGTGAGCGGCAAGCATAAGCTCGATCGCCAGAAAAAGGATTCGGCTGAGGATGGCTCCGAGGAGTAATCTCTCAGATCGCTTTCAATAGAGTTAGTGCGGGGTCCGGTGCGGTTACATCGGGCCCCATTTTTGTTGTGCAACGATTTGTTATGCCCCCTCGTGGCGTTTATTGCTACCGTTGGGCGAAATGTCGGTACGACAACATCATTGAGTTCCTGCTCCTCGATACAATGGGCACCGTGCTGCGTAGTAGGGAGAATTTTCGGTGTCTGAACAGGCGAATTATGGAACGAACGATTCCATTGGCGTACGTTTGATCAACCATGCGGATGATGTGGTTTTGCCGGTCGGGGAGCATGACTTTTCCGAGGCGATTAATCGGTGCTTATTGGTCGACAAGACCATGTTTATTGCCGATATGTTGGATTGTGAGGCATCTGTCGCACTCTGCTGCCGGCCCAAGGGTTTTGGCAAGAGCATGAATCTATCGATGCTCAAATGTTATTTGGAACGACCCGTTCACCGTCGAGCAGACTGCAATGTATTCGCTGGCACCCAGATTTGGGAGGCTGGCGGCGGTCGTTATCGAGATGAGCATGCGCGCTACCCGGTGATATCGCTCGATCTTTCTGCGGTTGCGAGGCGTGGCACCGATGCCGCCGCAACCATGCGTGGCGTCCTCGAGCGCGAGTGCGCCCGTCTGCTGCCGTTGTTGGGCGCCCCAGATTTGCCTCGAAGTGAGCTGCGCCATGTCGAGCGCGTTGCGCGTGGCGTGGCGGACGATGTCGAGATCGATTCTGCGCTCGGCACACTCATAGCGCTGCTGGAGACGTCGTGCGACGAACAAGTTGTTCTGCTCGTGGATGAGTATGACGCGGCGTTGCCAAGTCACAAGGAGACGAAGAGCCTTCGGGATGCATCTTGTGCCGAGTATTTAGATCGGGTGCTGTTCGATGCGATCGCTCATACCGGCAGCTCGTTGCGATTGACATGCCTGATGGGAGAGCGCCCCGGTCCCGCCGAGTTGGCGTTGGCCCAGCGCGGTGTTTCCTATCGGTCGGCAACGACGCTATCGACCTGGTGCGACCGGCGGTTTGGTTTTTCGGATGACGAAGTCCAGATGCTGTTGGATAGCGCCGGTCGCAACGACTGCCTAGATGACTCTCGAGAGTGGCTTGAGGGATACCGGTTCGGTGGATTTTATTGCTCGAGCCCGGAGCGCGTG
>CAKUHM010000304.1 GCA_934655835.1 uncultured Collinsella sp.
ACTTAATGTGCTCTCCGTCTTGCGCAGGACTGCCCGAACAGGCGATGTTGCCCCATACGCCCGCCCAGGTCCGCCGGGACTACGACAGCTTAACGATCGGTGCAAAACCTTTCATAAGCTTTTTGGTCTGGCCGGTCTTCTCGAATTGGACCTCGATCATGTCTCCGACGACCGAGATCACGGTACCCGTGCCAAAGGTCTTGTGGCTCACGGTATCGCCCGCGGCAAAGTCCTGCGATGCGCTCGCGCGATCGACCTTGCGCTCCACCGTCGGCGAAACCTTGGACGACGGCGTTTTAGCGCGCGGCGCACCCGAGCCAAAGGTCGAGGCAACGCGGCCGGCGTCGGGCGAAACCCCGCGATGACGCTCGGTGCCATAGCTGCTGCCACCAAAGAAATCGTCGAAGCTCGATCCACCACGCGAACCGGAACCGCCGGTCGAGCGCGTGCGCGAGCCAAACACCTTGCCGCCGTACATATCCGAGCCCATGCCCGAGCCAAAGGTGCCGTGACGGTCGCCGCGCTTCTCCCAGCCCGTACCCTCAAAACCGGCAGAGCCGATACCGCTAAACTCGATATCCTCAAACGGAATCTCGTTGAGGAAGCGCGAGCGCGGGTTGGCTGAGGTCGAGCCGTAGGTGCGGCGCGTGGCCGCATATGTCAGGAACAGGCGCTTGCGGGCGCGCGTGATGGCGACGTAGGCCAAGCGACGCTCTTCCTCGAGCTTGCCCGGGTCATCGCTGCCGCCAAAATCGTGTACGTGCGGGAAGATGCCCTCCTCCATGCCGGCCACGAAGACCGCCGGGAACTCCAGACCCTTGGCGGAGTGAATGGTCATCATGGTGATGGCATGCGTCTCGCCGGCCAGGGAATCCAAGTCGGAGCGCAGGGCCAGCCATTCCATGAGGGCAGGCAGTGCCTTGCAGGTGAGCGGACCATAAGTGCGCTCAATCTCGTCAGCATGCACGGCACCGGCCGGCAGCTCCGTCGGAACAGCGTAGGCATTGCCCGCGATGGCGGCGGCCAGGGCATCCTGCGGCGAGAGCGCTGGGGCGGCCAAACTGTCGAGTGGATTGGAGCCCGCGGCATCGCGCGCACCGACGAGCGCCTCAAACGAGGACGCAGACGCAGATGGGCCAGGCTCGGGCGCCGGGGCGCTCACCACGACGGGCTCGGGCTCGGCGCCGGCAGGCACATCGGCAACGCCAGCCGCACGCAGCTCTTCCAAGCTCTCGAGCGTGCCCTCGATATCCTCGTGCGTCTCCTCAAATTCGGCGGCAACGCCTAGGAATTCCTGGATGTTCTCGGCGCGGCTCTCGGACTCCATGGTGCCCTCGGCGCGGAACGCCTGCAGCAGGCCCGTCTTGTCGACAATCATCTCGACGACGTCCTTAAGCTCGCCGTCCATGCGACGACCCTCGCGCACCAGCGCCACAAAGCTCGACAGGCCATTGCGCACCTTGGCGCTAAACATGCCCGTCTCGGCCGTCGCGATCTCGCAGGCCTGGAAGAACGAGCAGCGGTTATCGCGCGCCAGCTGCTCGATCTTTTGGATCGAGGTGGAGCCGATACCGCGGCGCGGCGTGTTGATGACGCGCTTGACGCTCATCTCGTCGGCCGGGTTCACGATCATCTTGAGGTAGGCCATGACGTCGCGGATCTCGGCACGGTCGAAGAATCGCGTGCCGCCCACAATCTTGTAGGGCACGCCCGCGCGCAGGAACATATCTTCGAGGATACGAGACTGGGCGTTGGTGCGGTAGAAGACGGCGATGTCGTCGTAGCTCGTACCCTTGGAGTGCAGCTTTTCGATCTCGCCGGCGATCCAGCGGCCCTCGTCGCGCTCATCGCTCGCCTGGAAGGCCTGGATCTTCTCGCCATCGCCCTCGGCCGTAAACAGGCGCTTGTCCTTGCGCTGCGAGTTGTGGCGCACCACAGCGTTAGCGGCGCTCAGGATATGGCCCGTGGAGCGGTAGTTCTGCTCCAACTTAACGGTCTTACAGTTTTTAAAGTCCTTCTCGAAGTCCAGGATGTTGGTGATGTCGGCGCCGCGCCAGCTGTAAATGGACTGGTCGTCGTCGCCCACGACCATGAGGTTTTGGTACTTGGCGGCCAGCAGGTTGGCGATCTCGTACTG
>CAKUHM010000305.1 GCA_934655835.1 uncultured Collinsella sp.
ACCCGGCGCTGGCACCCGTGTGCAAAAAGGTGCTCGCCGGCCCCATGAAGCCCACGCGCGGCAAGGTCGAGACCACCGACCACCCGCCGATCTATCCCACGGGCGAGGGCGATCCGTCCACGCTCGACGGCGGCCAGCGCAAGCTCTACGACCTCATCGCCCGCCGCTTCCTGGCGACTCTCATGGGTCCCGCGACTATCGAAAACACCAAGCTCGAGCTCGATGTGAACGGCGAGCCGTTCGTGGCCTCGGGCGACGTGCTCGTGACCCCGGGCTTCCGCGAGGCCTATCCGTACGGTCTTAAGCGCGACGAGCAGATGCCGCCGCTGGAGCAGGGCGATACGGTCGACGTGTTCGACATTAAGCTTGAGGCCAAGCAGACCGAGCCGCCCGCGCGCTACAGCCAGGGCAAGCTCGTGCAGGAGATGGAAAAGCGCGGCCTGGGCACCAAGTCCACGCGCGCGAGCATCATCGAGCGCCTGTACGCCGTGCGCTACCTCAAAAACGATCCCGTGGAGCCGAGCCAGCTGGGCATCGCCATCATCGACGCGCTGACGCAGTTTGCCCCGCGCATCACGAGCCCCGATATGACCAGCGAGCTCGACGGCGACATGACTCGCGTCGAGCGCGGCGAGGACACCGAAGAGCATGTCGTGACGCACTCGCGTGCGCTGCTGGCCGGCGTGCTCGACGAGCTGCTCAAGCATACGCAGGAGCTCGGCGACGCCATCAGCGACGCCGTTACGGCCGATGCGCGCGTGGGCGCCTGCCCCAAGTGCGGCAAGGACCTGGTTATGAAGACGAGCGCCAAGACCCGTGGCAGCTTCATTGGCTGCATGGGCTGGCCCGACTGCGACGTGACCTATCCGGTGCCGAGCGGCGTCAAGGTGAGCCCGCTCGAGGGCGAGGCCGCCGTGTGCCCCGAATGCGGTGCACCGCGCATCAAGTGTCAGCCGTTCCGCCAGAAGGCTTTCGAGATCTGCGTGAACCCGACGTGCCCCACCAACTACGAGCCCGACCTTAAAGTGGGCGAGTGCAAGGTGTGTGCCGAGGCCGGACGCCATGGCGACCTGATCGCGCACAAGAGCGAGAAGAGCGGCAAGCGCTTTATCCGCTGCACCAACTATGATGACTGCGGCGTGAGCTATCCGCTGCCGGCGCGTGGCAAACTCGAGGCGACGGGCGAGACCTGTCCCGAGTGCGGCGCCCCCATCGTGGTGGTCAACACGGCGCGCGGTCCGTGGCGTATCTGCGTCAACATGGACTGCCCGACCAAGGAGAAAAAGCCCGCCCGCGGCCGCAAGACCACAACCAAGGCGAGCACGGCAAAGAAGACGACGGCTAAGAAAGCCACTGCCGCCAAGAAGACGACCGCGAAGAAGTCGACTGCCAAGAAAGCAGCCGCCGACAAGTAACGGCGCAGTCGAAACAGTGCCCAAAAAAACGAGCGAGGGTCCCATGATCCTCGCTCGTTTTTTTGACCGGCAGTTAGGGACGTTCCTTTTCTGCCGGCAGTTTAGGAACGTCCCTAACTGCCGGCTCGGGAACGACAAAGCGCTAGTTCACCTCGACGGGTTTGGCGCCGGGATAGCGCTCCTCAAAGTCTAGACGGTACTTATTGTCATTGGTGCCCGCCACATTGTCGCGTGACAGCGGCGCCACGATCTCATTCTTGTGGTCCGCAGGCTTGGCGTATTTCAGGCTGATCTCCCAGGCATCACAGATTGCGTCAATGCGGTGATCCAGGTCGTCGTACAGGGCGATGATGTCCTTCCAGGAGCTGTAGTTCTTGGAGCTCGTCGGGACGTCCAGGTCCTCGACGATGTCGTAATACTGCTCGATGGTGTCCTCCGTGCGCTCGGCGACGTCGGCGAGATTTTGACGGGTGGTTCGATCCTCTTCCAGATAGTTGCCGTTGAAGTTCTGTGCGCAGCCACGGACGTAGTTGTCGAGGTCTTCGAGCAGGTCGTAGTACTCGCTCAGGCGACGGTAGAGGTTCTGCTCGGAGAGCGTTGCTTCGCCGCCATCCTCGTCGTCATCGTCATCATCGTCGTACAGGCTGTTGGGATCGCCGAGAGGCTTTAGGTCATCGTCGTCGACGTCATGGTGCAGCTTAGCTACCTCGGC
>CAKUHM010000306.1 GCA_934655835.1 uncultured Collinsella sp.
TCTCAAGCTTCTTGCGAAGGTCGGCCTCGGGGACGATCTTCGCGGCGCCCGAGGTGATGATACGCATTTGCTCGTCGACAGACAGCATTGGGTATCCTCCTTTTGCCATAGCACCCTCACCGGATACGGCGGTGCTGGAAGTTCATAAACTCTCTTATGATAACCAAAACGGCGCGACCGAACACCTACGACAGGAAAATCCTCGTCCTGCCGCACGCGTCGATAACGACCGGCAAACGCGTGCCGTCACGTTCGACCAAAAAGCGCGCCCGCTGACGGCGCGAGCAGTCACGGCAACGAACCTGCCCCGTTGCATCCGTGGCGCAGGCGCCCTCGGCAGTCAGTAAGCAGTGCTCGCACACCATGAGTTCGGGACGGTCGGCATCGACAGGCCCCAAGACACCGGGACAAGCGGCAAGCTCGGCAACACGCTCGACATCATTGCCGAGCAACTCGGCCGACAAGTACACCCACCCCGCCCCGAGTCCGCGCAGCCAGGTAAGCGTGACCCGATTCGCGCAGAACACCGGCGCCGCCACGTCAAACGCCACGCCCAGCTCACGCGCCATCGCCACCTGTCCCAGGTTGCGGCAGACGACGCGCCCGGCACGCTGCATCAGCGAGCGGATCCGGTCAGCGTCACCCGTGCGGCACACCTCGTCCAGCACCACAACGGCGTCGGACAAATCAAGTTCTCCGCGCGGGTCGGCATCCATCAGCTGCCAAGCAAATACCATGCGAGCGGGAACCGCGCGCTCCACCAACCCCGTCGACGCACCGCCATCCACCGCAACGTCCTCAAAGGGCAGCACCTCAACGGCGCGCGCAACGGGCGCAATCGCATCCGCCTCGGTCCGCATGCGCTCCAACACCGCCGCCGTCTGATCCAACACGCCGGCGCTGCGAATCAGGTATACCTCGCAGCCCGTGTCCACCTTACGCTTGCAATGCACGACGACGCGCTTCCCCGCTGCGGCATCCACCGGGCAGGGCACCTGCGGCCAGCGCTTGGGCACATCGGGGCGCGCGTCAGCGCCCGGATAGAACCGAATCTCGAGCGTGTCACCCGCCGCCACGGCGGCATCGAGCTCAACGGTCACCTCTTCGTGGCCCACAGCGACCAAGCGCCCCACGCGCACGCCCTGGTTAATTGCACGCTCAAAGCTCATCAGCTCGGCACCCGAACGCCCTCGCAGGTACGCATCGGTAAACCCACGGTTAAACGACCTTCCCAGCTCGCGCTCAAGCTCTTCCACGGTACCGGGGTCCCACGCGCCGTCGCGCAGCATATCGAGCGCCCGGTGCCAAACCCGCACCACGTTGAATACGTAATCGGGGTTCTTCATGCGCCCCTCGATCTTGAGCGACGCAACGCCAGCATCTACAAGCTCGGGCAGATGCGCAATACCCAGATAGTCATGCGGACACAGCAGACGATCTCCCTCGACGGCGACAACGCTCTGTCCCGCCTCGTCCACTAGGTCGTACGCCAGACGGCACGGCTGTGTGCAGTCGCCGCGCATCGCCGATCGTCCACGCCGCAGGGCCGAGAACTCGCACGCCCCCGAATAGCCGATGCAAATCGCACCGTGGCAGAATACCTCGATGGGCACGCCCGTGGCACAGAGCGCCGCAATCTCGTCGACCGTCAGCTCGCGCGCCGTCGTCACGCGCTCGACTCCCAACTCGTCGGCAGCCAGTCGCACGGCGCCTTCGCTATGAACGCCCGCCTGCGTAGACAGGTGAATCTCGACCCCGGGAATCGCCGCGCTCAGCGCGCAGGCCAACCCGGCATCGGCCACAATCAGAGCATCGGCGCCCAGCTCCAGTGCATGAGCTCCCAACGCCACCGCGTCGGACAACTCATCGTCAAACACGAACACGTTGAGCGTCACGTACACGCGCACGCCATGGGCATGTGCCACGGCACAACCGCGCGCAAACTCGTCGTCGGTAAAACCGTGTGCACTCACACGGGCGTTAAAGCCGCCCAACCCCGCATAGATGGCATCGGCGCCCGCGGCGATGGCCGCAAGCATCTGGTCGAGTCCGCCCGCCGGCGCCAGCAGCTCGGGCAGCGCCGCCCCAGCGGCCCCAGACCCGTTCATACATTGTCCG
>CAKUHM010000307.1 GCA_934655835.1 uncultured Collinsella sp.
GCCGCCCTGCCGCAGGGCGTGGTGGTGCCCGACGCCAACCTGGCCGTGTTCTCGATTGCCGACCTCAACGCGCGCATGGACGCCAACCGCGCGCGCAGCCGCCGCAAGGTGGACATTACGCAGATCACGTTCCCGTTTAAGCCGGGCGACTACGTGGTGCACGCCACTCACGGCATCGCGCTCTTTAGCGAGATCGCGCGCCAGGAAGTGGGCGGCAAGGAGCGCGACTACTTCTTGCTGGAATATGCCGATGGCGACAAGCTCTATGTGCCGCTCGAGCAGGTCGACCGTATCACGCGCTATGTTGGCCCCGACGGCGACAAGCCGCGCCTGACCAGGCTCAACACCGCCGACTGGACGCGTGCCACCAACAAGGCGCGCAAGAACGCCAAAAAGCTGGCGTTTGACCTGGTCGATCTGTATACGCGCCGCTCGTCGATTACCGGTATCGCCTGCCCGCCCGACACGCCCGAGCAGATCGAGATGGAGGAGAGCTTTCCTTACGACGAGACGCGCGACCAGCTGGAGGCCATCGCCGACATTAAGGCCGACATGGAGGCACCCAAGCCCATGGACCGCCTGCTGTGCGGCGACGTGGGCTTTGGCAAGACCGAGGTCGCCCTGCGCGCGGCGTTTAAGTGCGTGGACTCCGGCCGTCAGGTCATGGTGCTTTGCCCCACGACCATTTTGGCCCAGCAGCACTACGAGACGTTCTTTGAACGCTTTGCCCCGTTTGGCCTGGAGGTCGAGGTGCTCAGCCGCTTCCGCACCCCGGCGCAGCAAAAGCGCGCGCTCAAGGCATTTGCCGAGGGCACGATTGATGTGCTCATCGGCACGCACCGCTTGCTTTCTGCCGACGTGAACCCCAAGAACCTGGGCCTGGTGATCATTGACGAAGAGCAGCGCTTTGGTGTGCAGCACAAGGAGCAGCTCAAGAACCTGCGCGAGCAGATCGACGTGCTCACGCTTTCGGCAACGCCCATTCCGCGAACCATGCAGATGGCCACGAGCGGCGTACGCGACATGAGCCTGATCACCACGCCGCCGACCGGGCGCCGTCCCGTGATCGTGCACGTGGGGGAGTACGACCCCGACGTGGTGAGCGCGGCGATTCGCCTGGAAGTGGGCCGCGGCGGTCAGGTGTACTACGTGTCCAACCGCGTCAAGACCATCGACGACGCCGTGGCGCGCGTGCACGAGGCCGCGCCCGAGGCACGCGTGGGCGTGGCGCACGGCAAGATGAGCCCGCGCGAGGTCGAGGACGTGATGATCGAGTTCGCGACCAAAAAGATTGACGTGCTCATCGCCACGACCATCGTGGAGAGCGGCATCGACAACGCGACGGCCAACACGCTCATCATCGAGGATTCGCAGCGCCTGGGCCTGGCGCAGCTCTACCAGCTCAAGGGCCGCGTGGGCCGCTCGGCCACGCAGGCATACGCGTACTTTATGTTCCCCGGCGAGCTGCCGCTGACCGAGGAGGCCACGGCGCGCCTGACCGCGCTTTCCGAGTTCCAGGACCTGGGCAGCGGCATGCGCATCGCCATGCGCGACCTGGAGATCCGCGGCGCCGGCTCGCTTATGGGTGCCGAGCAGCACGGTAACCTGTCGAGCGTGGGCTTTGACCTGTTTACGCAGATGCTGGGACAGGCCGTGGCCGAGGCGCGCGGCGATGACGACGCCGGCGTGGAGGCGGCGAGCGTGGGCATCAACCTGCCGGCCGACTACTTCCTGTCCGAGGAGTACATGCCGGCGGTGGACCAGCGCGTGCTCGTGTACCGAAAGCTTGCGGCGGCCGAGGACCTGGAGAGCATCGATGAGGTGCAGGAGGAGACCGAGGCCGCGCATGGCGAGCTGCCGTTGGCGGGACTCAACCTGTTCAACCGCGCGCGTATCCGCATTCGCGGCGAGCGTCTGGGGCTCGAGAGCGTCACGCTCAGCGGCGGGCGCATCACCTTCCTGGGTGTCGACGTTCCCAAGAAGGTGGCCTTCGAGCTCAAGAATCGCTACGGCGCGGTGAACTTTCCCAAGAGCCGCAAGCTGTCGGTGCCCTACAAGGCGGGTGCCGGCGCGGGCAGCGGCCTGGGCCGCGGCCTCGATGCCAACGACGGCACCGG
>CAKUHM010000308.1 GCA_934655835.1 uncultured Collinsella sp.
CGGCTCCGCGGCATCAAAATCGACGTCGCCGACCAACTTGCCGGCCGCCTCGTCCCAGTTAATGCCAACGTCGATGACCGTCTGGCCCTCGCGGACCGCATCCGCGCCAATCGTGCGCGCATGTCCGACCGCGGCGACCACAATATCGGCAGCACGGCATTCGGCAGCAAGGTCGCGCGTGTGCGTATGGCACGTCGTCACCGTAGCGTTGCGCGCCGTAAGCATGGCGGCAACAGGACGGCCAATTACCAGTGAGCGACCGACAACGGCAACTTTGGCACCATCCAGTTCCACGCCATAGTGATCCAGAATCGCCAGCACGGCTTCGGCCGTGCAAGGGGCAAAACCCTCGCCGCGACCCGAAAGCGCCGTAAGTAGCGATGCCGGCGTCATGGAGTCAACGTCCTTGGCGGGATCAAGCGCCGCAGCAACGGCCTCCTCGTCAAGGCCGGCGGGCAGTGGACGGAACAGCAGGCAACCATGAACAGCCGAATCGGCATTGATGTCCTCGATCGCCGCCAACAGCTCGTCCTGCGAAACATCGGCAGGAAGCAACACGCGACGGGCTTCGATACCCACCTTTTCGCAGCGTTTGAGTGCACCGCGCTCGTAGGACAGATCGTCCTCGCGCTCGCCCACGCGAACGATGGCCAGCGTCGGCACAACGCCCTGATCGCGCAAAGCGGCGCAGCGAGCGGCAAGCTCCTCAGTCAAAGCTCGGGCGACGGGAGCGCCCTTCAGCAGTTCGGCCATGGCTATCCCCTCTTCCTTGCAGCGTCGGCGGCGCGGCGTGCCAGCGCATCGGCGCGCGGTAGCCACGTATCGAGCAACTCGTCACATGCGGCCTCGAGCTCCTCGGCACGGGCGCGATCCTTCATGGACGTGGTGTTCGCAAAGAGCGTCAAGCTCGCACCCTGCATGGCGGCGCGGCAAAAGACGGCACCGCACGCCACATCGGACAGCAGCTGGCGCGAACCCTTATCGGCCATGTCCTCGAGCAATGCCAGCGCACGGCCGCAGGCATCCATGATGCGGTACGGCGGCATGGCGGCCACATGCAGCGCATCCTGAATCGCGGCGGCACGTGCGGGGTCATCGCGGGAAATACCGTACGCCGCCGACACCTGCCCATACGCGCTAACATCCTCGGCGACCAACTCGACAAGTTCCTGAGCCAACTCGTCTGCCTGGACAAATGCGCGCGTCAGGTCGTCCGCGCGATCGGCAAGCGCGGGATTGGTTGCCCCGTAACGCGCGACCATCCCGCACAGCGAGGCACCCAGCGCGCCCACAAAGGCGCTCGCGCTGCCGCCACCGGGAACGGGCTCGCGCGCGGCCAGTGCCTCGGCAAAACCGCGACAGGTTTTATCCATCATCTCTTGGCTCATACGCATGCACCTTCAAGTCATATACATCGGTTGGGTGGCAGCCGCCTGCCGACCGTATCGATCACATAATGGTGCTAAGTCTAGCCCATAAGCACACGAGCGTCAGCGTACCTGGCCATCGCGGATTTCTATGGCACGCGATAGGCGGCGGCGACGCAAACATGGGACACATGGCCCACCTTTCGAGACTCCCCGGCAGCACAAACTGGGGCATATCTATAAGTAAGGAGCCCGTTGGGGCACGGCTGCGCAACGACCACAAGCCACGAACGGAGGTATTAACGCACTCATACAACCCCAAGCACAAAGACATCCGCCGCAAACGAAAACAACGCCCCAGCAGCATGCGGTGCCGCGATGTCGCCAAAAGACAAGGAGGACGCCATGAAGAAAAAGACTCTATCGATCCTTTCCCTTTGCATCGCCCTCTTTGCCGCGCTCGCCCTTGTGGGCTGCGGCGGGAGCGCATCGAGCGGAGGCGGAGGCAGCAGCACATCCAAGAGCGAGGGCAAGGAAAAGGCCCCCATCGCCAAGAAGACCGACTTCATCTGGTTTAAGGTCGAGATGCCCGAGGGCGTCGGCGTAAGCGACTCCGCCGGCAAGAACGCCGACAGGGTCCAGCTCACCTTCCCCGAGAACGAGAACACCACAGTCGACCGTTTCATCCCCGTTTGGCAAGAGAAGATGACGGCCGAAGAGTCCTTTGTCGAGCAGGCCGAAAGG
>CAKUHM010000309.1 GCA_934655835.1 uncultured Collinsella sp.
CGGTACGGCCGATGACCGGGTCGAGCTTGCCGGCGCGAGCGAGGTCGCAGATGTTGCGGCCGTACTGCTCCAGCGCCTCAAACTGCGTCTTGTCCTCGGCAGACGTCACGCGGTCATCGCCGCGCAGCTCCTCGTAGACCTGCTCGATGCGCTCCTTGGTAACGCCGGCGTCGCGCAGCACGCGGCCCGCCTCGCCCTTGTCCTCGGCAAGCGCCATAAGCAGATGCTCGGTCACCACAAAGCTGTCGCCCATCTTGGTGGCCTTTTTCTCGGCCTTCTCGATGACGCGGACGAGCTCGTTGGAAAGACCCATCTGCTGGCCCTCGCCCGAAACCTTGGGCGCGCGGTCGATGGCATCCTGCGTGGAGCGTGCGAGCTGTGCCGGATCGGCTCCAATGCGCTCGATGATCACGGAAATGTTGCGCTCACCGGCACCGAGCAGGGCGGACAGCAGGTGGATCGGCTCCACCGAGCCGGCCTGCGCGTCGGCAGCCGTGCTCATGGCGGTCTGCAGCGCCTCGCGCGACGTCATTGCTAGCTTATCGATTCTCATGGAATCACCTCTCTTGGGGCGGCCACCCTACGGGGCGGCTTCACGTTGTTCGAGAAGTATTGTTGCCAGCTTTGCGCGTTCTTATACACAAATCTAAGTCTCTATATATAAGATTTTCTGAGTGCTCCCACGACATGAAAAACCACCACAAAGGGGACAGGCACCTTTGTGGTGGTCGCAATCTCTACTCTCTTGCCGAGCCTGTTCTTCCCGATTCGGCGGTCCAGGGCATCTCATCCTCGAACAGCCATGTACGGGCAGACCCACTATCGCGCGCAGTCTGCGGGTCGGGCAAGCAGGTCTGATCATACGCATCCATCACGCACTGGTCGATAAAGTCATCAACCGGCTTTTGATCGCCCTCCATCACGTAGACGACGTCCCCATCCCGCACGTACACCCCGGGCCCCTTGTTGTCTTCATAACCGGGATCATAGGAAACCTGAAGAAGCGTTTTGCCGTCGGTCGTGTACAGTTCCAACGTTCCGTTATATCCACCTACCATCAAGCGGTTTTTGGCCTCATACGACGCGTAGCCGTACCATCTTTTGAATCGGGCGCCTTTCAGCAGGTCGGCCGCCTGTTTGACCTTCGATGCGTCGACGGTATAGCGCGTATCCCCGAGTTCGAGCATCGGGTAATTACTCACAGCAAGTACACCCGGTTCGTCCTCGTAATCCAACGTCACTTCGTCGGGCTTGACCATACCGGTAATGGCCTCGATGGGCTTGGTCACAATCTCAAACGCAAGGTCCCTGCATTCAATTGCCGTATCCGAAGGCTGAAGCATAAGCCAAACCAGACCGACGCCGATACACGCTAAACAGACGGCCACTGCCAAAAGCGCTACGTAGGTCCCCCGCTTCATCCGACCAACCCCTTAAGTGAAGGCCCACCGACATCGGCAATAGAACGACCGATATCCCAAACAACGACGAACTGTTTCTAAATAGTATCATTTAATCGCAACAGAACCGTTCATTGGGAACGTAAATAAATGACCGGTCATTGGTATACGTCCCCAATGAACGGTCCCGATGGGTGGGGCGGCAACGACCCTCGTCTCTTTTAGCGTTCCCACCAAGGCCGCCGTCGAACCACCACAAAGGCGCCTGTCCCCAATGTGGTGGTTTTCGACAAAGATGCCGCCCCAATAAAAGAGGCGGCATCAAGCAAGTCTATTTTTAGCGTCCCTCAAGACCCAACGAAAACGTCGCGGTAGCCCCGGACACACCTTTCCCTCGGGCGACCCTCGTGAAGCGCGTGAGCACGAGGGAAAGGTGTGTCCGGGGCGTACAGCAGAGTTACTCGGCAGCGGCCTTGAACTTGTTGTAGTTGATCAGGCAGCCGGCCTTGACGATGGCGCGCTCCTCGGCCGTCATGTCGGCGATGTAGAGCTCAATCTGCTCAACCGCACCATCGGCACGGACCACGTAGGCAGCGATGTCCTTTAGGTCGCCATCGAGCGCAGTGCGAATCCCCGGCACAAAGACGTAGTCGCCCACCTCAAAGTTAGGCTCGGCCTCCATCTGGAAGGGCACCATGCCCCAGTTCAT
>CAKUHM010000310.1 GCA_934655835.1 uncultured Collinsella sp.
GGCGAACGACCACATCGCGGCCGGTCATGGTCTTGAACATGGCCAGGAAGTCCTCGGTCTGAACCTTGAGCAGATCGTCCAGGGTCTGCTGCTTCACGGCCTCATCGTCGGACAGGATAAAGCTCTGGATGATGTTCTTGCGATCGCCCAGGAACATGTGCTCGGTGCGGCACAGGCCGATGGCCTCGGCGCCAAACTCGAGCGCGAGCGCGGCATCCTCGGGGTTGTCGGCGTTGACGCGTACATGGTTGGCGTGACCGTCGGTCTCGTCCAGACGGATCTCGTCGGCCCAGGACAGGATGGTGTCCAGGTCGCCGGTGAGCTCAGCCGAAACCAGATCGACGGCGCCATCGACGACGATGCCCTGGGTGCCGTCGATGGAGATGACATCGCCCTCATGCAGCACGCGGTCGCTGCCCTCGATGCGTACAACCTTCTCGGCGGCATCGATGTGGAAGCGCTCGACACCGCAGACGCAGGGGGTACCCATGCCGCGGGCGATAACGGCGGCGTGGCTCGTCTTGCCACCATGGCTGGTCAGGATGCCCTCGGCGGCGACCATGCCCTTCAGGTCGTCGGGGTTGGTCTCCCAGCGAACCAAAATGACTTTATGCCCCTCGGCGGAACGCGCGACGGCGTCATCACTCGAGAACACGACCTCGCCCACGGCGGCACCGGGGCTGGCGTTAAGACCGGTAGCGAGTGCCTCGTACTTCTTGGAGGCGTCGAACTGCGGGTGCAGGAGCTGGTCGAGCTGTGCGGGGTCGATGCGGCTCACGGCCTCCTCGCGGGTGATGAGGCCCTCCTCGACCATCTCGATAGCGATGCGCAGGGCGGCGGTGGCGGTGCGCTTGCCCACGCGAGTCTGGAGCATCCAGAGCTTGCCCTGCTCGATGGTGAACTCGATATCGCACATATCGCGATAGTGATCCTCGAGCGTCAGGAACACGCGCTCGAGCTCCTCACCTGCAGACTCGAGGCCCGGGGTAGTCTTGAGGTCGGCGATGGGCTCGGTGTTGCGGATGCCGGCGACAACGTCCTCGCCCTGGGCGTTCACCAGAAAGTCCCCGTAGAACTCCTTAGTGCCGTCGGCCGGGTTGCGCGTAAAGGCGACGCCGGTCGCAGAGGTCTCCCCCTTGTTGCCAAAGGCCATGGCCTGGACGTTGACGGCGGTGCCGAGCTCGTCGGAAATGCCATGCTGCTTGCGGTAGATGCAGGCGCGCTCGTTCATCCAGCTGCCAAAGACGGCCTGGATAGCAAGGCGCAGCTGGAGCTCCGGATCGTGCGGGAAGACGGGCTTGCCATCAGCGACCTCGAGCTCGGGATACAGGGCGGCCTCGACGTTGTCGGAGAAGATGCCCTTGAAAGTCTCGACGAGCTCCTGCAGGTCCTCGGCCGAAAGCTCGGAATCGACGCGGACGCCGGCGACCAGACGCGCCTGGGTCAGGGCGTTCTCGAACAGATCGGCATCGACGCCCATGACGACGTTGGAGAACATCTGGATAAACCGGCGGTAGCTATCCCAGGCAAAGCGCGGGTTTTGCGTCTGGGCGATAAGGCCCTGAACGGAATCGTCGTTGAGGCCCAAGTTGAGAACCGTGTCCATCATACCGGGCATGGAGAACGGAGCGCCCGAACGAACCGACACGAGCAGCGGATCGTTGTCGTCACCGAGCTTCTTGCCGCAGCGAGCCTCGAGGTCCGCCTCGGCGGCAACGATCTCATCAAGTGCGCCTTCGGGCCAGACGTTGCCGGCACCGGAGTACTCGACACAGGTCTGGCAGGTAATGGTAAAGCCACCGGGAACCGGCAGGCCGATGCGGCTCATCTCGGCAAGGTTTGCGCCCTTGCCGCCAAGCACGAAGTTCATGGACTTGTCGCCCTCAGTGACACAGGTGCCCTGGGCGTCGGTTCCAAAACGGTAAACCCTCTTGCAATCGCTCACGATACTTCCCCTTCCATGCACTTACGCGCACGACCGTGGTAACGAATCGACCCGCCGGATGCGGGCCGTGAGGGAACTATACGGCGGGTTTTGGACAGGCTTGAGCAGAGGGTGCGCGGTTTGGTAAACGTGCTAAAACTGGCGGTAAACGGTAGGTAAAGG
>CAKUHM010000311.1 GCA_934655835.1 uncultured Collinsella sp.
ACTGCCTAGATGACTCTCGAGAGTGGCTTGAGGGATACCGGTTCGGTGGATTTTATTGCTCGAGCCCGGAGCGCGTGATGGACTTCTTGCGTCGGGGTTGCACCGCGCCTGTTCGCACCGATCTATATAGCTACGCCGATCGCCTGAGCGCATGTGTCAATGATTGGAATCTCATGTGCCTGTCCGCGTTGTTCGATTTGCTTGAGCCGCATGGGTCTCTTGGGGTGCCGGTGCATGTACATGCCGATGGGCCAAATTCCATCGAGCCTGACGATATCTGGACCGCGCTGTATCTATCCGGATTCCTGACAACGGACATGACGGAGCAACCGGAGGATGGCGCGCGTCTTCGTGCCCTGCGTCTGCCCAACAACGAAGTGCACCAGGCACTCCGTCTTGTCATTCTGGAGTGGTTTGAGTGTGCTGTTGAGGACGTTGAGGTCATCGACGCGTTCCGTGATGGGCTATGCCGAGGCAATGAGAGTGCTGTAAAGCAAGCATTGGGCTGCGTTCTTGACGATCTTGGTCTTGATGCAAATCAGTCAAATATACGTACGGCTTATCACCTGGCGCTCCAAGGACTCTGCTTTGGACTGCCCGGCTACTGCAACCCCACTTCCAAGCGAAACGGTAGCTCGGATTGCTGGGATATCCAGGTGATTCCCACCCGTCGCGTGCTTGACGTGGCCGATACGCTTGGCATGCTCGATGAACGCCCGCTCATCACGATCAACATGATGTATGACCCCGACGTCGATGCTTTGGGCTTGGAGCTGCTGGCGGTTCATGCATTGCTGGAAATCGAACGAAATGGCATCGACGATGTTCGCATGCCTCGACCTGCCGTCGGGCGCATGCGTTGGGGCTTTGGTTTTGACGGTCAGCGTGTATCCGTGGTGTGCCAACGACTGTAGCGGCGGGCGAAAGCCCTTTACTACTCGGCGTCCTTCATGGGCGGCATGGGCTTCCAGTTGGGATCCTTAACGATCTTGCGGGCGTCCTTCATGCCACGGCGCAGCGCCGGAATACCGGTCTTAAAGCATTTGTCGACTGCTGCCAGACGAATGAACTCCTTGCAGAAGGTCGCGGCATTGCCCAGACGGAACAGCATGGGGTGGTAGTCACCGTAGATCTGCATATAGCGAGCGAGGAAGCCTCGGTTTCGCATGATGTAGTAGCGGTTGGTGTCGCTCGTGGAGTTGAGCTGTCGTTTGCCGGCGATATCCCAGTTGGAGACGGCGCGGGCGCGCTTGAGCACCACGTCGGCAACCACGGCGGCGGGGAAGTGCTGGCTGGCCACGTAGCCGTAGCAGGCATCGTCACCGTAGATAAAGAAGCGCGCGTCGGGCAGGCCAATCTTGTCGACCACGCGGCGCGAGAACATGCCGCCCTCAAAGCACAGTTGGTTCATGGTGCGGTAGCCCTCGGGACCCAGATCCCACTTGGCGATGGGGTTAGGGATGCCGAGCGAAAGGATGAGCTGGTACTGCCAAAAGAAAGCGCCGCCGTCAAAGTCCAGGCGCGAACCCTGGATAACATCGTAGCGGTCGGTCCACTTGGCCAAGCGCTCGATGCCTTCGGGGATGACGAGCACGTCGTCGTCCATGACCCAGAACCACTGGGCTCCCAGATCGTAGGCGCATTTAGTGCCAGCGGAGAAGCCACCCGCACCGCCGCCGTTTTCGAGCTGCGGGGCGTAGATGACACGGTCGGTGCCGCCCTGCGCGTCGGGCTGCTCGGTGTCGATGCCCCACAGGTTGGCCAGGCGCTCGTTGAATGCGGTGCACATGGCCTCGGTCTCGCGCGAATTCTCGTTATCGACAATCACGATGCGCCAGGGCGTTGCCGTGAGCTCGGTCATGGAGTCGAACAAGTTGGCCAGGAGTTCCTGGCGCTTGTACGTGACGACAACGATGGCGAGCTTATCGATGGGGGCGGGAAGGGTTGAAGGCATGGGGCAATATATCCTTTCACGCGCGGCGCGCGAGCGCTGCGCGGAAGCTATCGAATACGTCCTTGGGACTGTCCTATTGTAAAGGCTCACTGCACCTTGTCGGCAAGCTTTGAATAAAACGCAGGAACCTGCCACGGG
>CAKUHM010000312.1 GCA_934655835.1 uncultured Collinsella sp.
CACCACGCTCGCATATTACCGTGCGGCCAAGGCGCTCGGCGTGCGCTTCGTGACGGGCGTCGAGGTCAAGCGCCTGCGCAAAGCCCGCGGTCGCATCTCCGGCGTCGAGTGCAACATCGGCACCTTTACGGCCAACGACGTGCTGCTGGCGGCGGGCCTGGGCAGTCGCGGTATCGCCGCGAGCGTAGGCGTCGACATCCCCATGACGGGATCGCTTATCGAGTGCCTGGTCACCGAGGCCGAGCCCACGATGTTTCCGCAGATGCTCGGCGTTGCCACGGGTGACTTTTATGGACACCAGACGGCGCATGGCTCGTTTGTCTTTGGCGGCAGCTCGGGTCTCGAGGAGTCGAACGGCGCATTTGGCGGCCGCCCCACCTCGAGCATTACGGCACCGGCTGAGTGTCGCGCCATCATGGGTTACATTCCGCGCCTGGCCGATGCCAAGATCGTGCGAACCTGGGCCGGCTGGGAGGACGAGAGCGCCGACGGCGTGCCGGTGATCTCGAAGATCGACGAGGTTCCGGGCCTGACCATCGCCTGCGCCTTTACCGGGCACGGATTTGGCATCTCGCCGATCGTGGGCTTGCTGCTGTCCGAGCTGGTGTGCGACGAGCCCACGACGCTCGATATCTCGGCGTTTCGCTACGACCGCTTTAAGGCGTGGTTGTGATGGAGGATTTCTCGTACCGCCTGCCCACGCACTTTGTGTTCGGTCATGGTTCCGAGCGCGAGGCGGGCCGGCTTGTCGCGCACTACGGCGGCACCAAGGTGCTCGTGCTGTTTGGCGGTGGCTCGGTCGAGCGGTCGGGTCTGCTGGCGCGGGTGCTCAACTCGCTTGATCGGGCGCTGCTCGATCACGTTGAGCTTAAGGGCGTCAAACCCAACCCGCTGCTGAGCACGGTCTACGAGGGCATATCGCTTGTGCGCGATGAGCACGTGGACTTTATTCTCGCGCTTGGCGGCGGTAGCGTTATCGATACCGCGAAGGCCATTGCTGCCGGCGCCCGCTACCCGGGCGACGTGTGGGACTTTTACGGGGGCGACCGTACGCCTGATCGGGCATTGCCGGTGGGCTGCGTGCTCACGATTGCGGCATCGGGCTCCGAGGCCTCACCCGATTCGGTGATCACGCAGGATGGCTCGATGCTCAAGCGCGAGACGTCCTCGCCGGTGCTGCTGCCGACGTTTAGCATCTTAAATCCCGAGCTGACCGAAACTCTGCCGGCATATCAGACGGCATGCGGTATCACCGACATGTATTCGCATCTGCTGGAGCGATACATGAGCAGAAGCGGCGCCGTGGGGGTGTCCGACCGCATGATCGAGGGCCTAATGCTATCGATCGTCGACGAGGCGGCGCCTGTTGCGGAAGATCCGCGGGACTACGACGCGCGCGCCAACCTTATGTGGGCAGCAACGCTGGCGCACTGTGGCATCGCCGGCGCCGATCGCAAGCACGACTGGGCGAGTCACGATATCGAGTACGCCCTGTCGTCGCGCTACGGTGTGGCGCACGGCGCGGGACTAGCCGTGGTGATCCCGGCGGTGCTCACGTATTACCTGGATGTCGAGGTTGCCGCGGTGCCGCGCTTGGCGCAGCTGGCGCGTCGTGTGTGGGGTGTGGATGAGGCCGACGATATGGTCGCCGCCCGTGCCGGCGTTGAGGCCCAGCGTTCGTTCTTTGCTTCACTGGGTATGCCGACGACACTCGAGGAGGTGGGCGGAAAGCTCGAGGATATTCCCTCGCTGGCGAGCGAGACGTGCTTTGCTGGCGGTCGCGCCGGTACCGTGGGAGGCTATCTCCCGCTCGATGAGCATGCTGTCGCACGCATCTTCAGCCTGATGCTTGCCTAATACCTGCCAGGAAGGGACGGGTTTATTTTGCTAGGTAAAGCGTTTGACCTGCCAAAATAAACCTGTCCCTTTTTGGTCGGTCGCCGTTTAGGGGCGGATTGGCAACGCTCGCTGATTATGGTCTTGACCTGCGCTAGAATAGTGGCATCTGAATGTCCGGGCGCATGGAGGCGTGCGCCCGTATGCTGAGGAGGACTTTATGGCAACTGTTGCCGCACCTATCGACGC
>CAKUHM010000313.1 GCA_934655835.1 uncultured Collinsella sp.
GTTTCCGCTGGTAATGACGGTGTTCGCGGACTGTTTTTGGAAAGAAACGGAGACAGATGGCAGTACGTAGAGCATGTCTTGACGCTTGCTGCCGCCCGATATGGGTCCCAAATAGCGCCGCGCGCGGTGCGGAGCGGCTTTGATGCCTCCCGATTTTGCATTGTCGTGAAGCCACCGTGCGGCAGCCACAACCTCATTGTCGGCGGTAAAATGCCCACTTTTTGTCTTGCCTTGAGCTGTTGTGTAGGAGTAGGTGCCGTCGACATGGGTGGTGCCGTTAAGCATCCATACGGCAAGTTGAGTGGCGGCGCGGGCGCGATCGGGCGACAGGTTGTAACCGCCAAACGACGTGGCAGAAGGATATCCGTGACAAACAATCGCCGCGAACTCGTCGTCGAGCCATACCCAGCCCTGGTCAAAGTTGAGCCACGGGCCACCCGGCTTGGTGGGACCGGGACGTTCCTGGTTCATGCAGTATGCGATTGAGGCGTCTTGAGCCTCGTACTTACCGATGAGGAAGGGCCCGCAATCGTCGCTAATGGTGCGGAAGCCGAGCTGATCGTAGCCGTCGATGGCAAGTGCGGGTACCGGCGCCAAGCAACTGATGAGTAGGAAGAGGAGTAGGAGCAGCGGGCCTGTTGCGATTGCGCTGTGGACAGAGTGCGTGGGTGCGTTGGACATGGCTGCTCCTTATCCCTCGTGCGCCGCACGGGGAGGCTGCGGCGCTTGGGACGAGGCTACCCCCGAGGTTCATGCGGGTAAGTACCGGAAGCTGACCAAAAGCTTGCCCGATTTCTGACAAATTGGGCCCATATGGAACAATCAAATAAAATCGCAGGTAAAAGATGGTGAAATAAGGACGCCAGAGGTCCCTATCTCCACAATTGGACTGTTTTCCAGACGATTCTCCACAGCTAAAACAAGCATCGACACCCTTGTATCGAACAAGACAACCGCGTTATACTAGCCAACACACAAGCGGGCATCGCCAAGTGGTAAGGCATCAGCTTCCCAAGCTGACACTCGCGGGTTCGAGTCCCGTTGCCCGCTCCAGCTAGAAGTACAAGCACGGCACCATCACGGTGCCGTGCTTTTTTCAATAAAGCGCCGGGACTCGAACCCGCCAGGGTGCGAGCGTAAAACAAACGCGAAGCGTTTGTAGCGAGCAGGCGAAGGCGCCGGCAGGCGCCTGAAGCCGGTGCGGATTTGCGAAGCAAATACGCGGACGTCCCGTTGCCCGCTCCATCAGCCGAGGTCGATTTCGGGAACGACAGATTCGACCGGTTTCGCCCCCCGCGTCTCCCCGGACCCAGGTTTGCCGACCGCGGCCGGTGTGGATTTGCGAAGCAAATGCGCAGACGTCCCGTTGCCCGCTCCAATTCCAAAATGTTAGGTTAATGCCTGCTGCCCATACTTGCACCTGCGCACGGTACAATGGTTGGGTTACGACCAACGTGCCAATAACCAAAAAGGAGCCGCTATGATCGATCGCTATACCCGCCCGGAGATGGGACACATCTTCTCCCTCGAGAACAAGTACGCCATTTGGCAGGAGATCGAGGTCCTGGCCTGCGAGGCCCAGGCGGAGCTCGGCAAGATCGGTATTTCCAAAGACGAGGCCCAGTGGATTCGCGACCATGCCAACTTTGAGAAGGCAAAGGTCGACGAGATCGAGGAGGTCACGCGCCACGACGTCATCGCCTTCCTGACCAACATGAAGGAGTACATTGACGCCGATGTTCCCGAGGGTGACCCCAAGCCCAGCCGCTGGGTTCACTATGGCATGACCAGCTCCGATCTGGGCGACACGGCCCTGTGCTACCAGCTCACCCAGGCCTGCGACCTGATCATCGAGGACGTCAAGAAGCTCGGCGAGATTTGCAAGCGTCGCGCCTTTGAGGAGCGCAACACGCTCTGTGCCGGCCGCACTCATGGCATCCATGCCGAGCCGATGACCTTCGGTATGAAGTTTGGCTCCTGGGCCTGGGAGCTCAAGCGCGATCTGGACCGTCTTGAGGACGCCCGTAAGAACGTTGCCTTCGGTGCCATCTCGGGCGCCGTCGGAACTTACAGCTCCAT